>JAPSIX010000094.1 GCA_031178475.1 Microbacterium sp.
CCGGCAGCGCCCGCGTCGGCGGCGAGAGCGAGCGCGCGGCTCATCGCCTCGTCGATCGCGGTGCGGTCTGCTGCGCTCACGTGTCCTCCCGACGGTCGAGCCTAGCCTCCGGCATCCGTCGCAGTGGGCGGGTGCGGGCAAGTAGCCTGTATCCATGCGCGTTCACGTGGCCGACCACCCTCTCATCACCCACAAGCTCACCGTGCTGCGTGACGAGCGCACACCGTCTCCGGTGTTCCGGCAGCTCACCGAAGAGCTCGTGACACTGCTCGCCTACGAGGCGACCCGCAACGTGAAGGTCTCCCCGATCGAGATCCAGACGCCGGTGACGAAGACGATGGGCGTGAAGATCTCCGAGCCGCGGCCGATCGTCGTGCCGATTCTGCGCGCCGGGCTCGGCATGCTCGAGGGCATGGTCAAGCTGCTGCCCACGGCCGAGGTCGGCTTCCTCGGGATGGTGCGCGACGACGTCACCTTCGAGCCCACCACCTACGCCGAACGGCTGCCCGACGACCTCAGCGACCGGCAGTGCTTCGCGATCGACCCGATGCTCGCCACTGGCGGGTCGCTGGGCGCTGCGATCCAGTTCCTGTTCGATCGCGGGGCGAAGGACGTCACCGCGATCTGCCTGCTCGGCACCCCGGAGGGTCTCGCCGCGATCGAGAAACTGGTCGGCGACCGTGACGTCACGATCGTGCTGGGCGCACTGGACGAGCGCCTCAACGAGAAGGGCTACATCGTGCCCGGGCTCGGCGACGCCGGCGACCGCCTGTACGGCACCGTCTGAGCCGGGGCTTCGCGCCGGCGGGTGCGCTGCACTTTCCAGCATCCGCTGCGTTTATCGATGGCGCGGATGCCGAAAGCTGCCGCGCGTGAGGTACGTCAGCCCACGGCGAGGACGTAGGCGCGCTCATCACCCAGGTGCCCGAAACCGGCGCGGGTGAGGATCGGAGCGGATGTCGCGATGCGCCCCTTCACGAGCGCGGTGGTCGCCCCCAGCTGGGCGCCGATCCGCATCCGTTCGGCGAGCACCGCGCGGTAGGCGCCGCGGCCACGGTAGGCGGGCAGGGTGGCGGCTCCCCAGAGGCGGACGAAGCCGTCGACGACGGTGCACCCGCCGGTGCTGACCGCCAGGCCGTCCACTCGTGCCAGCACTCGGGCACCGTCGCCGGATGCCAGTGACGCGGTGACCTCCGCCAGCTCCTCGCGCAGACCCTCCGCGTCGAGGGGCTGCTGCTCCCACACCGGCACGTTGATGGCATCCACCTCGCGGACCTGGTGGAGTGTGCGCACGACCTCCGCGGTCACGTCGTCGGGGACGGCCACCGGCTCGCCGTCGGCCGGGCGGGCGAGCACCGCGACCGTGTCGATGTGCTCGGCACCACGACGGCGCAGCTCGTCCTCGAGGTCGGGACGGTCGGATGCGTTGGTCCAGAACGTCAGCCTGCTCTCACCCCAGGCGCGCGTGCGGTCGACGGCGTGGTCGAGGACGGATGCTGGGTCGAGGCCGGATGCCACCTGCGACGCCCGCACCCCGCCGCCGAAGCGCTCCGGGTAGCGGACGAGCTGCAGCTCGGTCTTCTCGTGCTCGCAGCCGCGCGGAAACCAGACCCAGGCGGCGGATGCGCGGAGGATGTCAGCGAGCGAGTGCATGCTAGCAAGATAGCATGCACTCCTCACCGTCTACCCCTCCCGGTCTGCGCCGACCAGGCGTGCGAAGGCGCTGAGCCTCGCGACACCCTCCGGCGTCCAGGGCAGGTCGTCGAGGAGCGCCGGCGAGTGCACCAGGTAGGCGACGCTCTTGGCGCGGGAGATGGCGACGTTGAGCCGGTTCTGCAGCAGCAGGAACTCCGGACCTCGTGGGGCATCCTTCCCGCTGGACGCCGCGAGCGAGGTGATCGAGACGACCGCCTCCTTGCCCTGGAAGTTGTCGACGGTGCCGACGGCGACCCGTCCGTGGCCGGCGGCGAGCAGTTGGTCGTGGATGAGCTGCTTCTGCGCGTTGTACGGCGCGACGACGATGATGTCGTCCTCGCCGAGCGGGCGCGGCGCGGCGCCGCCGTCGGTGTAGATGCGGCCAAGCAGGTCGCGCACGATGCGGACGACCTCGGCGGCCTCCTCGACGGACTGCGTGGCGTTGCCGCGGTGACGGACGGGCAGGACATGCAGCCCCGGGTCGACCCCGTCGATGAGGCGGTGCTCGGCACCGACGGCGGACGCGAGCCGGCCGGCGTACGACAGTCGCGAGACGGGAGCGGCGACCGCCGGATGCATCCGCCAGGACTCGCGCAGGAAGTACCCGTACGCCGAGTCGATCACCGCGTCACCGTCCATCACCCAGCCGAGCGCCGACGTGTCGACCGGTTCCGGGTGGGCGCCCTGACTGACCTGCGGCAGCTGCTGGGGGTCGCCGAGCAGCAGCAGGCGCTTGGCTCCCGCGGCGACGGCGATCGTCGAGGCGAGCGAGAACTGGCCGGCTTCGTCGATCACGAGCAGGTCGAGGCCTGCACGGTCGACACGGCGGGTGTTGCTGAAGTCCCAGGCGGTGCCACCGACGACCCCGCCCTCGTGCGCATGTTCGGCGAGGAAGGCGGCCATCCCGTCTTTGCGGATGACGGTGAAGCACGGTTCGGCGCCGGCGTCCTTGGGGGCTTTCGCGACCTGCTGCGCCGGAACACCGGCGGCGACGACCCGCTCGAGCAGGTTTTCGACGATGGCGTGCGACTGCGCGACGACGCCCACGGTGAAGCCGTGCTCGAGGACGAGCCGGGCGATGACGTGCGAGCCGGTGTAGGTCTTTCCGGTGCCGGGTGGTCCCTGCACGGCGAGGTAGCTGCGATCCAGGTCCCGCACGGCCCGCACGATCGCGTCGACGGCATCGTCACCGGCGGGCGGGATGGGGCGGCCCGACACGGTCCGAGGCACGGCACGGCGCAGGATGTCGGTGGCGGCGTCGCGGGGGAAGCCGGGCGCGCTGCGGTGCACGGCATCCGCCCACTCCTCGATCGCACCCTGCTGGGAGGCGACGTTCGGCGGCGCGGCGGGCGTCAGCGCGATCGGCAGCTCGTCCCAGGTCTGCCCCTGCACGGTTCGCTCGCGCAGGATGTAGCCGTCGTCGAGCACCTCCACGATCTCCACTTCGTGCGGCACGTGGATCACCCGCGACGGCGCAGGCCCATCGAACGGAGCGGGCGCCGAGTACAGGGCGAACGGGCGACCACCCACGCCGATCGTGCTGCCCGGCGCCACCTCGCCGCGCAGCCGGAGCAGGCGCGTCTGCGCCCGGCGGCCCTCGTCGACGGCCCAGTCCTGCTCGACCGCGCTGGAGGGAGGGTCGACGCGGAGCACGTCGCGGGTGCTCTCCCAGATCGAGACCGGCTCGCGCAGCCGCTGGAAGTGCCCGATCCAGAAGCTCTTCGCCTCGCGCGGGTAGTAGTCGATCGCGGCGGCGGCCACCCGATACGCCCGGCCGTCTCGGCCCTCGGCCTGCGCCCGCTGCGCCTCTGCCTGCAGCGCCACCGAGAGCGGCGACGGCTCGTACGCGCGGGTCGCAGGGTCGTCGGGCGGTGCGGGCAGAACGCCGGATTCACGGGCGAGTCCGATGAGCCAGTCCCTCAATCGGCGAGTGGACACGCAGTCGTAGCGGTTGTAATCGGCGAGATCCTCAAGAATGGTCTGAGCCTGCGCGCCGCGACCCTGGGCGACGAGCTCGCGGGCCTGCACGTACTGCACGATCGACTCGTCGCCCTTCTGCACGTCGCTGGTGCGCACCTCGTCGCCCATGTACAGCGGTTCGAGCTTCTTGATCGAGTAGGAGCGCGACCCGATCCGCACCGAACGCAGCACGATCGGGTACAGGTCGACGAACACCCCCTCGCGCAGCAGCCGGTCGACATCGGCCTCACCGACGCCGTGCCGCGCCGCCATCGCCGCCAAGTGCGCGGTCTCATAGGGCGCGTAGTGGTAGATGTGCATGTCGGGGTGCGTCTGCCGACGCACCTTCACGAACTCCAGGAAGTCCAGCAGCGCGCGCTTCTCGTCGGCGAATGTGTGCGCCCACAGTGCGCTGTACTGTTCGTCGTTGTCGATCCAGCCGAACAGGTAGTCGATGCCCCATTGCGCGCTCTGGCCGGCCGCGACGGGTTCGGTGTACAGCGGATCTCCCTCGAAGTCGAAGAAGATGTCGCCGCGGCTCGGCCGAGGCATCAGGCCGATGGCATCCGGCGACACCAACTCGTGGGGCGGGGCCTGTTGCGGTTCGGCCAGCGCGCCGATCTGCAGACGCGCCTGTGCGCGCAGCGCGGTGAACGTGTCGGCGTTCATTCCCTCTGGAGCGCCTTCTGCGGCGGCGAGCTCGTCGATGGTGCGGATGCCGGCGGCACGCAGCCGCTGCCGCTGGACGGGTCGCATCCGTGCGACCAAGAGCAGGTCGCGGTGGGCGGTGACCTGCTCCTCGCACGTCGCGCAGCGCCCGCAGGCGGTGACCTGCAGGTCGCCCCGGTCGTCGCCCCAGCCGATCGGCGCCCCCGTCGGGCCGTCGGCGATGCGCCGGTCGGCGATGAGGGCGCGCAGGCGCGCCCGACGGACGTGGAAGAGCGGCAGCAGATCGTCGACCGCGTGTGTGCTCACCGTGCGATCGCCGAGGATGAGATCGACCTCGTCCGAGCGGGGGATGCCCAGCCGGTCGAGCTGGTCGACGTATGCCGCCAACTGCATGAGAGCTGTGACGCGCGCGGTGCGGGCGAGCTTGGTGTCCTGAACGCGCCAGCGTCCGTCGGCGTCGCGCAGCAGGAAGTCGGCGAACCCGACGAACTCATCGGTCGCGAACGCGGCCTGGAAGACCACGGTCGCCGCGGAGCGCAGCGCCCGCTCGGTCTCCGCGACCGCGGACCTCAGCTGATCGGCATCCGCCGACGACGCCTTCGGCAGCGCGACGACCCCGCGCCCGCCGTCGACCGCCTCTCCGTGCTCGGCGATGTAGTCGGCCAGCACGGCGCGCTCGTGGACATCACCCAGTTCGGCGGCGCGGACCAGCGTCGCGTCTTCGGGTTCCTCGACCACCGGCACCCGCCCAAGTTTGGCGTCGAGAGCGCGCGCCCAGGCGAACTCGCACTCCGCGGCCGCCTTCAGGTCGCTCGCGCTCCATACGACGCGGGCCGGGCTGTCAGAGGTGACGACGCGCACGGAAGCTCCATCTCCGCGGCCTTCGGGAGCCGCTCATTCGAGACTATCCGCGGCCTCCGACACCGCCCGACTGCGCGATCGTGCGAAGCGCCTCACCGCCACCAAGTGTCGTCCGGGGTCACCGGAAGGTGGCGCTTGTGCCGACTGGCCAGGTAGCGCGCCTCGATGCGGGCCGCCACCTCGGGAGCAACATCGTGGCCCTCCAGATAGTCGTCGATCTGCTCGTACGTGAGGCCGAGCTCGTCCTCGTCGGGGCGACCGGGCTGGTCGTCGAGCAGGTCCGCCGTCGGCACCTTGTAGGCCAGCCGGTCGGGCGCCCCCAGCTGCAGCAGCAGCGCACGGCCTTGACGCTTGGTCAGTCCGGCCAGAGGCAGCAGATCGGCCGCACCGTCGCCGAACTTCGTGTAGAAACCGGTCACGGCTTCCGCGGCCTGGTCGGTGCCGATGACCAGCAGGGCGGAATGGCCGGCGAGGGCGTACTGCGTGACCATGCGGATGCGCGCTTTGACGTTGCCGCGGTTGAAGTCGCTGATATCCGCGCCGCTGGCCTGCTCGAAGTCGGTGCTCACCCCGTCGACGCCGTGCTGGATGTTCACCTCGATGGAGCGGTCGGCGCGGATGAAGTCGAGGGCGGCCTCGGCATCGTCGGCATCCTGCTGCACCCGGTAGGGCAGCCGCACGGCGAGGAACGTCGCCTCACGGCCCTGCTCGCGCGCCCTCTCGACGGCGAGCTGTGCGAGTCGCCCCGCGAGAGTGGAATCCTGCCCTCCCGAGATTCCGAGCACGTAGCCCTTCGCACCAGTGGTGCGGAGATAGTCAACGAGGAAGCCGATCCTGCGCTCGATCTCGGCCTCGGGGTCGATGTCCGGGCGCACTCCCAGGTCGTCGGCGATCTGCTGCTGCATGCTCACGTTTCCTCCTTCGTCCGGGTACCAGTCTCACCTGACAGGATGGTTGCTGTGAAACTTCTCGTCGCCGCCCTTGACTCCGAGCTCCAGGCCTTCCCCGAGGACCTTCCCGGATTCGACCGGCTGGTGACCGGACCGGGCAAGCTCAAGGCCGCCTACGGGTTGACCCGCGCACTCGACGCGAAGAAGTACGACGAGGTGCTGGTGGTCGGGACGGCAGGCGCGGTCGAGGATGCCGTGGACGCCGGTGTCTACGACGTGAGCGCCGCGATCCAGCACGACGTGCAGGATCTCGACGGGATCGTCGGCCAGCATGTCTCGCTGCCGCCGCGCGTCGAGACCGGGCGGGAGGGCCTCACGATCGCGACCGGCGACATCTTCGTGGACGACGCGGATGCCGTGCAGCGGATCCGTTCGCTGGGCGGCGCGCTGGTCGACATGGAGACGTTCGCGTTCGTCTGGGTCGCACAGCAGTTCAGCGTGCCGATCCGGGTGCTGCGGGTCGTGTCGGACCGGGCGCAGGACGGGGCGACGACGATCTGGGATGAAGTGGTGGCGGCGTGCAGCGCCGAGCTGTGGGCTCACGTCAAG
>JAPSIX010000095.1 GCA_031178475.1 Microbacterium sp.
GCCTCGGCGACGGATCCGGCCGCAACGAGATCGTCGAACGAGATGACCTCGGCCTTGATGAAGCCCTTCTCGAAGTCGGTGTGGATCACGCCGGCCGCCTGCGGGGCTTTCCAGCCCTTGCCGATCGTCCACGCACGGGCCTCCTTGGGGCCGGCGGTCAGGTACGTCTGCAGGCCGAGAGTGTCGAAGCCGATCCGGGCGAGCTGGTCGAGGCCCGACTCCTCCTGCCCCGTCGACGCGAGCAGCTCCGCGGCATCCTCGGGGTCGAGGTCGATGAGCTCAGACTCGATCTTCGCGTCGAGGAAGATGGCTTGCGCGGGCGCGACGAGTTCTGCCAGTTCGGCCTTGCGTGCGGCATCCGTCAGCACCGACTCATCGACGTTGAACACGAAGATCACCGGCTTGGACGTGAGCAGCCCGAGCTCCTTGATGGGCGCGAGATCGATGCCGCTGGTCGACAGCAGCACCCCGCGCTCGAGTGCATCCTGAGCGGCCTTCGCCGTGTCCAGCACGATCGGCTCTGCCTTGCGGCCGCGCACCTCCTTCTCGATGCGAACGATCGCCTTCTCGAGAGTCTGCAGGTCGGCGAGCATCAACTCGGCGTTGATCGTCTCCAGGTCGCCCTGGGGATTGATCGCGCCCTCGACGTGCACGACGTCGTCGTCAGCGAAGCCGCGCACCACCTGTGCGATGGCATCCGCCTCGCGGATGTTCGCGAGGAACTGGTTGCCCAGCCCCTCCCCCTCGCTCGCACCGCGGACGATGCCGGCGATATCGACGAACGACACCGTCGCCGGCAGGATCCGCTCGCTGCTGAAGATCTCGGCGAGCACCGTCAGTCGCGAATCCGGCAGGCTCACGACCCCGACGTTCGGCTCGATCGTGGCGAACGGATAGTTCGCCGCAAGCACGTCATTCTTGGTGAGCGCGTTGAAGAGGGTGGATTTGCCGACGTTGGGCAGGCCGACGATGCCGATAGTGAGAGCCACGGGGTACGAGTCTACCGGCGGGTTCCCTGGCCATTCATCGCATGAGCGAGTTTGATGGGTTCACCGGCACCGCCGCCGGGCGAGGGGGGATGATGCTTCGACGACTGGCCGCGGCCTGCGCACTCCTGTCTGCCGTGCTGCTCAGCGGATGCGCGACAGCGGCGACCGCACCCGCCGCGCAGGACGCCACTCCAGCCCCCACACCGACCGCCGCCTGCCCGCAGGTCGAGGGCGCCGAACTGCCACCCGAATGCGCCGGATACGACCCAGACAGCGCCATGGCGCAGAACGACCGGCATCGCGAGCGGATGGACCTCGGCGAGGACGGCCGGGAAGCCGCAGACGCATTGGTTGAGCCGCTCACCGCCGCCCTCGAGGCGGTCCGCACGGGCGGCGACATCTCCTCCAGCTCGATCACGACGGCGGTTATGGATGCGGGACTGCCCGCCCCGCAGCTCGTGGGCGCGGCCGGGTCCTTCGCTTTCGGCGTCGCCGCCCCGGAGGGCGGCTGCCTCTTCGGCGGCGTCACAGCGGATGCAGTCACAGTCGAGGTGGGCGGCTACATCATGGACGGCGGCTGCCTGCCGATGCAGTGACCAGCGCTGCGGTGAACGCCGCCGCCTCACCCTACGCGCACCGCCCGGTACGCGGCCGTCACATACGGCATGTCGATCGTCCCGTCGCCGAGGCCGAGCTCCTCGAACAACTCGTCCATCTCCCGGGCGATCCGCGCCTTCTCCGCCGCCGGCGCGGTGATGACGTAGCTGCGGCTGCCCGCCATGTCGTGCAACTGCTCGCGCGTCATCGGGCGGCGCCATTCCCACCGCCGTTCAGTCAATTCGCCGAACGGCGCTGCGACCGCGGGCCCGTCCCCCGACACCATCTCCTCAGCGGGGCTGCCGTGCATGATCGCCGTGAGCCGCCGCACCCAATCGAGGCGCTCATCACGGACGTTCCAGATCAGCCCGAGCATGCCGCCCGGACGCACCACCCTGCCGATCTCAGCGGACGCGGCGACCGGATCCACCCAGTGCCACGCCTGGCCGAGCAGCACGGCGTCGACCGACGCGTCAGGCAGCGGCAGACGCTCCGCCGTGCCCTGCAGCGCCCGGATGCCCGGCGAAGCAGCCGTCAGCCGGCTCAGCATCCCGGCATCCGGATCGACGGCGACGATCTCGGCGCCGCTCACCGCGGCGACGGCACGGGTGAGCTTTCCGGTTCCCGCGCCGACGTCCACGATGCGCTGCATCGGACCCGCCGCCTCCAGCATCCATCCCACCGCCTCGCGGGGGTATTCGGGCCGCCCGGAGTCGTAGCGTTTCACTTCCGCTCCGAAGGAGGTCGCGCGCGGAAGGTCCATGTCGCACACACTACGGCGCGCCTCGCCCTCTCCGCACTCGACGTCGGCGAGGGTTGACGCGTGCCCTTGGACTTCACCGCGATCGATTTCGAGACGGCGAACTCCAGCCCCGCATCGGCCTGCTCCGTCGGGCTCGTGCGCGTGCGCGGCGGCGAGATCGTCGCGCAGACCGGCTGGCTGATCCGCCCGCCTTCCGGGCACGATGTGTTCAACGAGTGGAACATCAAGATCCACGGCATCCGTCCGGAGGACGTCGCGACGGCGCTGAACTGGGCCGACCAGGTCGACCGCCTGTGCGCGTTCGCCGGCGCCGACGTGCTGGTGGCGCACAACGCCGGGTTCGACCTCAACGTGCTGCGCCGCGCGTGCGAGGCGACCGGGCTGAGCGCCCCGCCGTACCGTTCGCTGTGCTCGCTCGCCGTCGCACGCAAGACGTACCAGCTGGAGTCGTACCGCTTGCCCAAGGCGGCAGAGGCCGCCGGGTTCGGCGCCTTCCCCCATCACGATGCTCTGGCTGACGCCCGCGCCTGCGCGCACATCGTGATCGACGCCGCCCGGCGCGCGGGTGCGAGCGACATCGACACCCTCGCCGCATCGCTCGGCGTGAGGTTGAGTGCTCCCCCGGCTGTCAGGGAATCCGCTGGCCTTGCCGGGGCCGTTGCCGAGACAATGGTCGCGTGACGAACGGACTCAGCCTCGAAGTCATCGAGGGGACATTCGATCTGGCGCGGCAGGGCCGCACCGGACCGCTCGGCGAGATGATCGACGCCGGCGTTCCGGTCGACGTGCGCAATCCCCGCGGCGATACGCTGCTCATCGTCGCAACCTACGCCGAGCGTCTCGAGACGGTGAAGGACCTGGTTCGGCGCGGCGCGGACCTGAATGCCGTGAACGCGAACGGCCAGACCGCGCTGGCCTGTGCGGTCTTCCGCCGCAACGAGCAGCTGCTCCGACTGCTGCTCGACGCCGGAGCGGACCAGGATGCCGGCGCGCACACCGCGCGGCAGATCGCCGACCAGTTCGGTCTGAGCGACATGCGCGCCGTCCTCGACTCGCACTGATCTCGCTTCGACGGGCGGCGGATGCCGTAATGTCCGAGGCCCGGGGCAGGATGGGGCACATGTCCCCCACCACCGTTCTCATCACCGTCATCGCCCTCGTCGTGGGTGTCGCGATCGGGTGGCTCGCCGCGCGGGCACGCGACTCCTCCGCCCTCGCTCGGGCGACAGCGGAGGCCGCAGCGTTGCGTGAAGACAGGGACCGGCAGTACGACCTGTATCGCGACGCCGTCGAGCACGCACGTGCAGAGCAGCGCGTGCAGGCCGACCGTGTCTCGAGCGAGAACTCCGTCCTCACCGCGCTCGCCCCGGTGCGCGAAACACTCGAGCGGATGCAACGCACCGTGACGACACTTGAACACGACCGGCACACTCAGTTCGGGGCGCTCAGCGAGCAGCTGCGGCGCGCGCAGGAGTCCGACGACGCGCTGCGGGCGATGACCGAGTCGTTGGCAGGGGCGCTGCGCTCGACCGCCACGCGCGGTGTCTGGGGCGAGACGCAGCTGCGCCGCGTCGTCGAGGCGGCCGGCCTGACCCGTCACGTCGACTTCGACCTGCAGTCGACCATCAGCTCCGACCGCGGGCAGGGCCGGCCCGACATGGTGATCCGGCTGCCCGGCGGCGCGTCCATCGCAGTGGACGCGAAGGTGCCGCTTGACGCTTACCTCGCTGCCAGCGCGCTGGGTGCGAACGCCGACGACGCCCAGCGCAAACCACTCATGCAGCAGCACGTGAAGGCCGTGCGTGCGCATGTCGACGCGCTCGCGAAGAAGGCCTACTGGGGCGGTCTGGAATCGGGGCCGGAGTTCGTGATCTGCTTCCTGCCCAGCGAATCGCTCCTGGCCGCAGCCATCGACGAGGATCCGACGCTGCTCGATCACGCGTTCGGCAAGCGGGTCGCGCTCGCCTCACCCGTGAACCTGTGGGCCGTCCTGAAGACAGTGGCGTACACCTGGACCCAGCAGGAGGTGTCCAGCGAAGCGCGAGAGCTGCTGCAGCTCGGCTCGCAGCTGTACGAGCGGCTGGGTGTGCTGTCCGGTCACGCCGAAGACCTGCGCCGCGCACTGGAGCGCACCGTCGACAGCTACAACCGCTTCGCCGGCTCGCTCGAGAGTCGCGTGCTGGTGACGGCTCGGCGCTTCCCCGGCATCGATTCGAGCGGGCTGGATGCCGCACCGCAGCCGATCACCACGCCCACGCGGCGTTTCACCGCGGCGGAGCTGCTTCCCCTCGACGGGGAGAGCGCGGCGGCCGAGAGCGAGGCCGTCTCCGCCGATCTGGATGCCGTGCGCGAGCGGCTGCGAGAGGTCGAGGCGGAAGAGGCGAGAGGAGAGCGGACGGACTGATCAAGGCCCGGCCTGGACGACGTGGCTCAGGCGCCGCCAGGCACCCAGGAGAGCAGGGTGATCACGACGGCGGACGTGGCGACGAACGCGCCGATCATCCACCAGGAGCTGATCTCGTGCCCTTCGTCTCGGCGAACCCGGAACAGCACATCCGAGCGCCGTGACGGGTCGATGACGATCTTCGTGGAACCGGTGGGAGTCTTCGTGGCCTTCGCTGCGGCTGCGGCGGCCTGAGCCTCCGTCACCCGCACGATCCGGCCGGTCTTGGTGGTCACGTGCTGCACGCGGGCCGCCCGGGAGGGCTGCTCGTTCTGCGACGTCATCGCGAGCTCCTGTTCGTGGCCTGTCCCGGCGCGCACGCACCCGGCCGAGAACATTGTGCCAGGATCCCCTGGGAAAGCCGGGCGGCCGCGGCGCGGCATCCGCTATCGATTCGGTGACGATCCGTCGCTCACCCGGCCACCGCCGGCACGGCGGCAACGAAGTCGAACGCTCTTAGAGCCACTTCGAGACGAGGTGCTCCGACGCGATACGGCGCAGCGTGCCCGACGCCCCACGCAGTACGACGCTCTCGGTGTACACGTAGCCGGCCTCTCGGCGGACCCCGGCGACGAGCTGTCCGTCCGTGACGCCGGTGGCTACGAACAGGGTGTTCTTGCCCTGTACGAGGTCATCCGCCTCGTACACCTTGTCGATGTCGAGCCCGGCGTCGATCCCGCGCTGACGCTCGTCGTCGTCCCGCGGCCAGAGCCGGCCCTGGATGTGCCCGCCCAGCGCCTTGATCGCACACGCCGTGACGATGCCCTCGGGGCTTCCGCCGATCCCCACGCACATGTCGGTGCGGGCGCCGTGCCGCGCTGCGTTGATCCCGCCGGCCACGTCGCCGTCGCTCATGAGACGCGTTCCGGCACCGGCCTCACGGATCTCGTTGATCAGCTTCTCGTGCCGGGGCCGGTTCAGCACCGACACCACGATCTCCTCCACCGGCTTCTCCAACGCGGCAGCGAGACGGCGGATGTTCTCCCCGATCGGGAGACGGATGTCGACGACGCCCACACCGGCCGGACCGGTCACGAGCTTGTCCATGTAGAAGATGCTCGATGCGTCGAGCATCGTGCCGCGGTCGGACACGGCGATCACCGACAGGGCGTTCTGGCGTCCAGCCGCGGTGAGCGACGTGCCGTCGATCGGGTCGACCGCGATGTCGCACTGCGGGCCGCTTCCGGTGCCGACTTCTTCGCCGTTGAACAGCATCGGAGCGTTGTCCTTCTCGCCCTCGCCGATCACCACCCGTCCCTGGAACTGCACGGTGCCGAGGAACGCGCGCATCGCGTCGACGGCTGCACCGTCGGCGGCTTCCTTGTCGCCGCGTCCGATGAACGGCACCGCTCGGATCGCGGCCGCCTCGGTGGCGCGCACGAGTTCGAGAGCGAGGTTGCGGTCGGGGTGAAGGGGACTGAGATCGGCTGTGAGGCTCACCATGGCGTCAGCCTAACGATCACAGCGGCGGAAGTGTCCGACTTTCGGGAGCCGCTCCACGAAGGAAACCGAGTTCTTTACGCTCGCGAAGACGTCGCGAACCGATCGGCTGAAACGCCAGGCCGCACCGACGGGCCGCCCGGCTAAAGTGAGCAGTGACCCCCCGCACGTCTAACGCAGGAGAATCAATGCCCGTCGCCACTCCGGAACAGTACGCCGACATGCTCGACCGCGCGAAGGCCGGCGGCTTCGCGTACCCGGCTTTCAACGTCTCCAGCTCGCAGACCATCAACGCGGTCCTGCAGGGTCTCACCGAGGCAGGGTCGGACGGCATCATCCAGGTCACCACGGGTGGCGCCGACTACTTCGCCGGGCACACCGTGAAGGCCCGCGCGACCGGCGCCCTCGCCTTCGCGCGCTACGCCACGGAGGTCGCCAAGAACTA
>JAPSIX010000096.1 GCA_031178475.1 Microbacterium sp.
CCTGCATCGCTCGACTTCGCGCGGATAGATCCCACCGGATTCGTCGAACAGGCGCCCGATCGAACCCTGTTGATCGACGAGTTGCAGCGCGCTCCTGAACTGGTCGTCGCGCTCAAGGCGTCAGTGGACAGGGATCAGCGCCCAGGTCGCTTCCTCGTCACGGGGTCGGCCAACCTTCTCGATCTGTCGTCAACACATGAATCGTTGACCGGTCGGGCCGAACGCATCGACCTGTACCCGTTCAGCCAACGAGAACTCGCTACGAACCCGGGGTCGTTCATCGACCTGGCGTTCGCTCCTGAGGCTTTGAGCGAGCACAAAAGTGCTCTTGGCCGTGAGGACTACATTGAACGGGCCCTGGCTGGTGGATATCCGGAGGCGTTGGGCCGTGCCTCAACGCGACGACGAGAAGACTGGTACGACGCGTATATCTCGCAGATCGTCAGGCGCGACGCCCCCGACATCTCGGGGCTGCAGAGAATCGCTGACCTTCCGCGACTGTTGAGGCTCATTGCCGGACGCATGGGGAGCACGATGGTGTGGTCTTCGCTGGCGGCGGATGCCGGCATCCCGCGGCGCACGCTGGATCCGTACGTCGCCCTGCTGGAAACGCTTTACCTGACCCACACTCTTCCTGCATGGGCGGTGAATCTCACGTCGCGGGAGGTGAAGCAGCCGAAGGTGTTCCCGGTCGACTCCGGCCTGGCTTCCGGCCTCCTGGGCGCGACGGTGGCGGGGCTCGGCCCCACGGCTCCGCTTTCGGGGGCGGTGCTCGAGTGCTTCGTGGTGGGCGAACTGCGGCGCCAACAGACCTGGGCGGATCAGCGTTCGTCTCTGTATCACTACCGGGACAGCCGTGGTGTCGAGGTCGACGCCGTGCTGGAGACCCCGGACGGCCGAGTCGTCGGCGTCGAGGTCAAGGCCACCTCCACGGTTCGTGCCAAGGACGCGGCGGGCCTCGGCGTGCTGCGGGACCGCCTGGGAGAGCGGTTCGTTGCGGGATACGTGCTGCACACCGGCCCCTCTTCGATCTCCGTGGGCGAGCGGATCACGGCTCTGCCCATGGACGTGCTCTGGACGGTTTAGCACGAGGGTCGCGCTTCCGGTGGCGGGAGGCGCTCACGGCAGGTTGGCGAGTCGGTCGCCGCTCTTCTCAGTCGGTGAAGTACGGGCTCGACGCGTTGTCGAGGATGCGGCGCATGCCGTGGATCCAGTTCTTCTTGAGTGCCTCGACGGCGGCAGGGATGTCTCCGTCGATGAGCTTCTGGGCGATCTCGCGGTGCTCGGCGGCCACGCGCTCGATCTTCACCTCTTCGGCGACGAGCAGCGACTCGTAACGGTGGAAGGCGCTGCGGACGTTCTCGATCACGTCGAGCAGGCGCCGGTTCGGGCAGGCCGAGAGCATCAGGGCATGCCACTCGTCGTCCTTGCTGATGATGAGACTGTGCTCGACGAGTTCATCGGTGAACGCGTCGGCAAGCGCGGCGAGCTCGGTGCCGATCCGGCGCAGCTCGTCCGGCGGTGACAGCTCCAGAGCGAGGCTCTCCAGGGCGGCCATCACCGGAGCGAGGTCCTCGAACTCGCGGGCTGAGAGCGGTACGAAGCGGAACCCCTTGCCGTTCTCGCTGGTGATCTGTCCTTCCGATTCCAACGCGATCAGCGCCTCCCGCAGAGGGGTGCGGCTGACGCCGAGTTCGGCCGCCAACTGCACCTCGTTGATGCTCTGGCCCGGTTGCGCCTGCCCGGATCGCATCCTCGCGAGCAGCTCGTGGCGGACCTGCGAGCGGAGGTTGGTGCGTTCGATGGCCATGGACATCCCCTTCTGCGGACAAGCGCAAGCCTATGGGTTGACGAGGTTGCGACGACTGACCTACGCTGTGTATACAGAATACAAAGAACAGCGGCTTCCCGCCAGTTCCCAACCGATCTCCGCACAGCAGACCTCAGAGGGGAGTCCTCGTGCCCACAGCCCGCGACGACGAGCGCATCCGCCCGGTTCGCATCGACTGCCTCGCCTTCGGCGGCGACTACAACCCCGACCAGTGGTCGGAGCAGACGTGGCACGACGACATCCGCCTCATGAAGGAGGCCGGCGTCACCATGGTGAGCCTGCCGATCTTCAGCTGGCCGCAGCTCGAGCCAGAGCCGGGTGTCTACGACTGGGGCTGGCTCGACCGCATCCTGGATCTGCTGCACGAGAACGGCATCCGCATCGACCTCGCCACCGCCACCGCGACCCCGCCGTCGTGGCTGCTTCGTGCGCACCCCGAGATGGCGCCGTGGGATGCCGACGGGCACCGCCTCGAGTTCGGATCGCGGCAGACCTACTGCCCGTCCTCGCCGATCTGGCGCGAGAACGTCGCCCGCATGGCGCGCGCCATGGCCGAGCGCTACGGCGAGCACCCGGGTCTGGCGATGTGGCACATCTCGAACGAGTACGGCGATCACACCTCGCGCTGCTGGTGCCCCGAATCGGCCGCGCACTTCCGCCGCTGGCTGAAGAACCGCTACGGCGATCTGGACGGTCTCAACGAGGCGTGGGGCGTGAACGTGTGGGGCCAGCGCTACACCTCCTGGGAGCACGTCGAAACGCCGCGCAAGGCGCCCGGCCCGATCAACCCCACGCAGCTGCTCGACTTCGAGCGCTTCAGCTCGGACGCGCTTCTCGAGCTGTTCCAGATCGAGATCGATGTGCTGCGCGAGGTGACGCCCGACATCGCGGTGACCACCAACTTCATGAGCATGTTCCGCGACCTCGACTACTGGGACTTCGCCGAGCGCGAAGACGTCGTCACCGACGACGCCTACCCGGAGCCCGCCGACCCGACCTCGCACGTCGGGGCGGCGCTGAACTACGGCCTGATGCGGTCGCTGAAGGGCGGGCGGCCCTGGCTGCTGCTCGAGTCGTCGGCGAGTGCCACCAGCTGGCGCGACGTGAACGTGCCCAAGGCCCCAGGCAAGATCCGTGTCGAGAGCCTGCAGGCCGTCGCGCACGGGTCGGATGCGGTGATGTTCTTCCAGTGGCGGCAGGCGAAATACGGCCAGGAGAAGTTCCACTCATCGATGCTGGGCCACCGCGGTGAGCGCTCGCGCAGCTTCCAGGAGACGAAGACGCTCGGCAACGAGCTGAAGAAGATCGAGGCCGTGCGCGGCACCCGCACCCGCTCGCGGGTCGCGCTCGTCGTCGACTGGGACTCGTGGTGGGGGTCGAGCGCCGTCGAGTCGCTGCCGTCGCAGCGGCTGCAGTGGGCGCAGCAGGCCCGCGCGTGGCACCGCGCGCTGTACTCGCTCGGACACCCGGTGGACACCGTGCGCGCGACCGGTCCGTTCGAGGACTACGACCTCGTCGTCGTGCCGAACCTGTACATCACCGAGCGGCCCCAGGCCGAGGCGCTCCGCGCCTTCGTCGAGAACGGCGGCCACCTCGTGGTCGGGCCGTTCTCGGGCGTCGTCGACGCCACCGAGAAGGTGCACGACGGCGGCGCTCCCGGACCGCTGCGCGACCTGCTCGGCGTCGAGGTCGACGAGCAGTGGCCGATCGCCGACGGGCTCACCGAGCGCATCGCGTACGCGGGCGAGCAGCTGGACGTGCCGCACTGGGCGGAGTGGATCGAAGCGGATGCCGACGTCGACGTCCGCGGCCGGTACGCCTCCGGCGTGCTCGACGGGCTGCCCGCAGTCACCCGGCGCACCGTCGGCCGCGGCTCGGCCTGGTACGTCAGCGCGAAGCTCGAACACGACGGGATGCTGACCGTGTTCCGAGACATCCTCACCGCATCCGGGCTCCCGGCGCGCGACGAGGTGCGTGTGGACGCCGAAGCGGTCACCCGCGCCGACGAGACCACCGACTACACATTCCTCCTCAACCACGGCACCGATCCCGTCGCATTCACGCTTCCGACATCCGGCGTCGATCTCCTCAGCGGAACCGAGGTCGACGGTCGCGTCGAGCTCGGCGCCTACGGCGCCGCGGTCGTGGCCACGCCGCGCTCGGCATCCGTCCCGTTCATCACCCTCAGCAACCCGGCCGACTCGGCCACCCCATCCGTGAAGGAGCAGGCATGACGCAGCCGTTCGTGCATCCGTACATCCCCAACACGGCGCCCGACTCGCGAGCGGCGATGCTCGCCGAGGTCGCCGCCTCATCGATCGACGAGTTCTACGCCGACATCCCTGAGGAGCTGCGACTCGACCGCCCGCTCGATCTGCCGGCCCCGCTGGTCGCCGAGCAGGACCTCGCCCGCCACATCCGTGGGCTGCTGGGCAAGAACCGCTCCACGCAGGACCGGCTCTGCTTCCTCGGCGCCGGGGTGTACAACCACTACGTGCCCGCCGTCGTCGACGAGGTGATCGGCCGCAGCGAGTTCCTCACCGCCTACGCCGGCGAGCCGTACGAGGACCATGGCCGTTTCCAGGCGCTGTTCCAGTACCAGTCGCTGATGGCGGAACTGCTCGAGATGGACGTTGTCAACGTCCCCACCTACGACGGCTACCAGGCGACAGCCACCGGACTCGCGATGGCGGGGCGGATCACGGGCCGCAGCCGCGTTCTCGTCGCCAGCGACGTGCTGCCGGCGAAGCTCTCGAAGGTCGCCGACTACGTGCGGGCTCACCTCACGCTCGACCATGTCCCGACCGTAGACGGCACCGCCGACGTCGAAGCCGTGCGGACCGCGCTCGGTGATGACATCGCGGCCGTCTGGGTCGAGACACCCAGCGCCACCGGCGCCGTCGAGGCCGCGCTGCGCGAGATCGCGGATGCCGCTCACGCCGCAGGCGCCGTGGTCGTCGTCGGCACCGACCCGATCGGCTACGGGGTGCTCGCCACCCCCGCCTCCGCCGGCGCCGACATCGTCACCGGCGACATCCAGTCGCTCGGCCTGCACCAGTGGTACGGGGGAGCGCACGGCGGATTCATCGCCGTGCACGACGACCCCCGTTTCGTCATGGAGATGCCCTCGCGCCTGTTCGGCCTGGCATCCACCGACGTCCCGGGCGAGTACGGCTTCGGCGACGTCGCCTACGAGCGCACCTCGTTCGCGCAGCGCGAGGAGGGGAAGGAGTGGGTCGGCACGGCCGCAGCCCTGTGGGGCATCGCCGCGGGCGTCTATCTGGCGCTGATGGGGCCGGAGGGCATGGCGGAACTCGGCGAGACCCTGCTCGCCCGCACCCGCTACGCGCAGCGCACGCTCGCCGCGATCCCCGGCATCCGCCTCGGTGACGACGCCGTGCACCTGCGCGAGTTCACGATCGAACTCGCGCAGGCCACCGCAGCGGAGGTCGTCACGACCCTGCGCGCCGAGGGCATCGAGCCCGGTGTCGTGGTCGGTGAGCGCACGCTGCTCGTCTGCGTCACCGAGATGACCAGCCAGGAGGACATCGACCGCCTGGCATCCGCCCTGGCCGCCGTCGCGGCCCCCGCACTCGCCGGCGCCACCGCCGAGAAGGAGCAGAACAAGTGAGCCTTCCCATCGCACCCAAGCCCGCTCTGCGACGCTTCCACCAGGCGCGCTGGGACGAGCCGATCATCTTCGAGCTGTCCACGCCGGGCGAACGCGGCGTGCTCGTCTCCCGCGTCGAGGCCGGCGTGCGCGCCGAGGTCGGCGACGTGGTGGCCGACCTGCCGGCATCCCTGCGCCGCGCGTCGAAGCCGGCGCTGCCCGAGATGGGGCAGATGCGCGTGCTCAAGCACTACCTGCGCCTGTCGCAGGAGAACCTCGGCGCCGACCTCAACGTCGACATCGGCCAGGGCACCTGCACGATGAAGTACGCCCCGAAGATCAACGACCAGCTCGCCGGCACCCCGCAGCTCACCGCGATGCACCCGCACCAGGACCCGGCCGACGCGCAGGGCGTGCTGGAGATCGTCTGGCAGCTCGAGCGCATGCTGGCCGAGATCTCCGGCATGGACGAGGTGTCTCTGCACACGCAGGGCGGGTCGGCGGCGATCTGGGCGAACATCGCCATGATCCGCGCCTACCACGAGGCGAACGGCGAGGGCGAGCAGCGTCGCGAGGTGATCACCACGATCTTCAGCCACCCCTCGAACGCCGCTGCCGCGAAAGCCGCCGGCTACGACGTCGTCACCGTGTACCCGGATGCCGACGGCTATCCCGACCTGGACGCGCTGAAGGCCGCGCTGTCGGATCGCACGGCCGCCATCATGGTCACGAACCCCGAGGACACCGGCATCTACAACCCGGCGATCAAGCAGTGGGTGGACGCCGCGCACGCGGTCGGGGCGCTCGCCTCGTACGACCAGGCGAACGCCAACGGCATCCTCGGCATCACCCGCGCTCGGGATGCCGGCTTCGACGTGTGCCACTTCAACCTGCACAAGACCTTCGGCACCCCGCACGGATGCGGCGGACCGGGCTCGGGCGCCAACGCCGTCAGCGCCGCCCTCGCGCCGTTCCTGCCCGGCCCCCGTGTCGTGCGCGCCGATGACGGCACGTTCGCGATCGCCCAGCCCGGCGAGCTGTCGATCGGCGCCGTCGCCCCGTTCCACGGCGTGATCCCGGCGCTCGCGAAGGCGTACGCGTGGATCATGGCACTCGGTGCCGAGGGCCTTCGCGCCGCGGCGGAGACGGCCGTGCTGAACAACAACTACCTGATGAAGAAGGTGCTCGAGATCCCGGG
>JAPSIX010000008.1 GCA_031178475.1 Microbacterium sp.
CGGGGCGCGGCTTGCACTCTCATGGGTCGAGTGCCAGACTGGGTTTAGCACTCGATCACCCTGAGTGCTAATCCCAACGCCTACGTCCGGGAGGGACGAAAGACTCATGGCAAAGATCATCGCTTTCGATGAGGAGGCCCGCCGTGGCCTCGAGCGTGGCCTGAACATCCTGGCCGACGCCGTCAAGGTGACCCTCGGCCCCCGCGGTCGCAACGTCGTGCTCGAGAAGAAGTGGGGCGCTCCCACCATCACGAACGACGGCGTGTCGATCGCGAAGGAGATCGAGCTCGACGACCCGTACGAGAAGATCGGTGCGGAGCTCGTCAAGGAGGTCGCCAAGAAGACCGACGACGTCGCGGGTGACGGCACCACCACCGCCACCGTGCTGGCGCAGGCGCTGGTCCGCGAGGGTCTGCGCAACGTCGCAGCCGGCGCCGACCCCATCTCGCTCAAGCGCGGCATCGAGAAGGCCGTCGCCGCGATCACCGAGGAGCTGCTCAACAGCGCCAAGGAGATCGAGTCCAAGGAGCAGATCGCGGCCACCGCTTCGATCTCGGCCGCCGACACCGCCATCGGCGAGCTCATCGCCGAGGCGATCGACAAGGTCGGCAAGGAGGGCGTGGTCACGGTCGAGGAGTCGCAGACCTTCGGCACCGAGCTCGAGCTCACCGAGGGCATGCGCTTCGACAAGGGCTACCTGAACCCCTACTTCGTCACGGACCCGGAGCGCCAGGAGGCCGTCTTCGAGGACCCGTACATCCTCATCGCCAACCAGAAGATCGGCAACATCAAGGATCTTCTGCCTGTCGTTGACAAGGTGATCCAGGACGGCAAGGAGCTCGTCATCATCGCCGAGGACGTGGAGGGTGAGGCTCTCGCGACGCTCGTGCTGAACAAGATCCGCGGCATCTTCAAGTCCGTCGCCGTCAAGGCTCCGGGCTTCGGTGACCGTCGCAAGGCTCAGCTGCAGGACATCGCGATCCTCACCGGCGGCCAGGTCATCACCGAAGAGGTCGGCCTCAAGCTCGAGAACACCACGCTCGACCTGCTCGGCCGTGCTCGCAAGGTCATCGTCACCAAGGACGAGACGACCATCGTCGAGGGTGCCGGCGAGGCATCGCAGATCGAGGGTCGCGTGACCCAGATCCGCCGCGAGATCGAGAACACCGACAGCGACTACGACCGCGAGAAGCTGCAGGAGCGCCTCGCCAAGCTCGCCGGCGGCGTCGCCGTCATCAAGGCGGGCGCGGCCACCGAGGTCGAGCTCAAGGAGCGCAAGCACCGCATCGAGGACGCCGTCCGCAACGCGAAGGCGGCCGTCGAGGAGGGCATCGTCCCCGGTGGTGGCGTCGCACTCATCCAGGCCGGCAGCCGTGCCCTGGAGAACCTGCAGCTCACCGGTGACGAAGCCACCGGTGCCAACATCGTGCGCGTCGCGATCGAGGCTCCGCTGAAGCAGATCGCCCTGAACGCAGGCCTCGAGCCTGGTGTCGTGGCGAACAAGGTCTCCGAGCTCGAGAACGGTCACGGCCTCAACGCCGCCACCGGCGAGTACGGCGACATGTTCGCACAGGGAATCATCGACCCGGCCAAGGTCACCCGTTCGGCGCTGCAGAATGCCGCGTCGATCGCCGGACTGTTCCTCACCACCGAGGCGGTCGTGGCGGAGAAGCCGGAGAAGAACCAGGCTGCTCCGGCCGACCCGTCGGGCGGTATGGACTTCTGAGCTGACGTCTGACAGAGGCGCCCCCGGCAGTGCCGGGGGCGCCTCTGCGTCCTGCTCAACGGAACAGGCTGGCGGAGTACTGGTCGGCGTCGGCGTACTGGCTGGCGGCGGAGGCGAGTGCGGCGCTGATGGATGCCAGCACCTGCTCGACGTGCATCTGCGCGCCGCGCCACTGCTCGCTGCACTCCTGGAACGCCGTTGATGCGACGCCCGTCCACGACGACTGCAGCTGGGTCAGCTGAGCCATGAGTGACGTGGACTCGCCCTGCAGGCGCTCCATGGTAGCGCGGGCCGCACCGTGCGCGGCGTGGACCGCGTCGGTGTCGACGGTGAAGACGGACATGGGATCTCCTCTCGACGGACTTCCGACAATAAAGCGGTCGTCGCACCCGCAAGGCGATGGCTCCCGGCATCTGTGCACAAGCCGTCGCCGGCACGCAACTGTGCAGGAGCAACAAGCATCCGCTCCAGGGCGATCAGCGGGTCAGAGCTCGAGGCGGTCCAGCGGCTGGGTCTGCTCCAGCAGGTGCTCGGGCGTGGCCCGGGACGGTGCCAGCGGGAGTGAGACGACGAACGTCGCTCCGCCTCCGGCGGTCTCATCCACCCGCACCGAACCGTTGAGCGATTCGACGATCGAGGCCACGATCGCAAGTCCGAGACCCGCGCCGCCGGTCTCCCGCGCGCGCGACGTGTCGGCGCGCCAGAACCGCTCGAAGATGTGCTCTCTGATCTGCGGTGGCACGCCCTCGCCGTGATCGACAACCGCGATCGTTCCCACTCCGGCGCGGCGATCGGCGCTGACCACGATCTCGATCGGGCTGTCCTCGGGCGAGAAACGGCGTGCGTTGCCCAGCAGGTTGGCCACGACCTGACGCACCTTGTTGTCTTCGCCGAGCACGATCGGGGGCGTGCGCACTGGGGCATCCGTCGCCTCGGTGAAGTCGATGGAAGGCACGTCCGCCGTGCTCTTCGTGCGGCGTCGCAGGCGGGCGATCGTCCCGCCCGCCCTGCCCTTGGCAGGTGCGGCGGGCTCGGGCGGTGCAGTTACCGAAGCGGTCTCGATGGGGGGCGCCAGACCCGCGGCAGCCTCGGCCGTCGTGTCGATGACCGACACCGTGCGCGCAGGCGACGCCACCCGCAGGTCGAGCGCGGCGTCGCGGGCGATCGGGCGCAGATCCAGCGGGGTGATCTGCAGTTCGCGCTCGCGCTCCTCGTCCAGCCGCGCGAGGGCGAGCAGGTCCTCGACGAGCACGCCCATCCGGATCGCCTCTTTCTCGATGCGCTCCATGGCTCGGGCGGTGTCCTCCTCGCCGTGGATCGCGCCCATCCGGTACAGCTCGGCATACCCGCGGACGCTCACCAGCGGGGTGCGCAGCTCGTGACTGGCGTCGCCGATGAAGCGCCGCATGTTCTGCACGGTGCGGTCTCGTTGCGCGAGCGAGCGGTCGACACGTTCGAGCATCGTGTTGATCGCGGCGTTCAACCGGCCCACCTCGGTGGTGGGCTCCAGGTCGGTGAGCCGCTGACTGAAGTCACCCGCGGCGATCGCCATGGCGGTGGACTCCACGTGCCCCAGACGACGGAAGGTGAGGGTGACCAGCCCCCGGATCAGCAGCGCCGCGAGCAGGATCGTCACGAGCGCCACCGTCGTGTACACCGCGAAGTACGTTCCGACGATCTCGTCGGCCTCGTCGAGGGGGAGCGCGACGAGCTGCACGTAGGTGAGCCCCTCGGCGCTCTTCGTCGATACCGTGCCGTGGAAGTCCGCGCCTTCGGCGGACCGCAGGGCGATGACCTGGCCCTCCTGCGCCTGCGCCTGCTGCAGGGTGAAGGATGCCGGAAAGCGGGGCTGTTCGGCATCCGGCTGTCCGCCCGCCTGCGCGAGGGGAGTGCCGTCGGTGTCGTAGAAGGCGACGAAGTGGTCGGTGGCACGGCCGGTGTTCTCACGCTCCGAGAAGACGAGGTGGCCGTTGTCCACGCGAAGCGTGAAGAAGCGATCGGCCTGGGCGGTGGTGGCCAGAGCCGGCAGCTGCGCGTCGATGTTGCTCACCATCGCACCGCGGAGGATGGGCACCGTGCCGATCCCTGCGATCACCAACCCCAGCGCCAGCACGGCGACAGTGACACCGGTGACCTTGGCGCGCAGGCTGATTCGCCGCCACCAGAGGGTGACGGAATCGGACCCGTTCGCCATGATCGCGTCCCGAGCGGGTCAGGCGCTCTTGCCGACCTTGAGCATGTAGCCGAAACCGCGCTTGGTCTGGATCACCGACTCCTCGGTGTGCGGGTCGATCTTGCGGCGCAGGTACGAGATGTAGCTCTCGACGATCCCCGCGTCGCCGTTGAAGTCGTACTCCCAGACGTGGTCGAGGATCTGCGCCTTGGACAGCACGCGGTTCGGGTTGAGCATGAGGTAGCGCAGCAGCTTGAACTCGGTCGGACTCAGTTCGATCGGCACCTTCCCGACGAACACGTCGTGGGTGTCCTGATCCATCGAGAGTTCGCCGGCGCGGATCAGCGATTCCTCGTCGGCCTGCATCGTCCGGCGCAGGATCGCCTGGGCGCGCGCCACGATCTCGTCCAGTGCGAACGGCTTGGTGACGTAGTCGTCGCCCCCGGCGTTCAGGCCTTCGATCTTGTCCTGCGTGTCGTCCTTGGCGGTGAGGAAGAGGATCGGTGCGGTGAACCCCGCCCCCCGCAGACGCTTGGTGACGCTGAAGCCGTTCATGTCCGGCAGCATCACGTCGAGGATGATGAGGTCGGGTTCCTCTTCGAGAACGGCGGAGATGGTAGCCGCGCCGTTCGCGACCGTCTTCACCTGGAACCCGGCGAAGCTGAGACCCGTCGAGAGCAGGTCGCGGATGTTGGGTTCGTCGTCGACGACCAGGATGCGCGCATCAGTCATGTCCCCATTATGGTGACCTGGCCCATGCCGTGGCTGATTGGATGCGGATCGGCGCACTCGGAGTAGCATCCGGAGATGGACGAGACCGAGTACGGCGGAGACAACGCCTGCTGGCTCTCGCAGGTGTGCCCGGAGTGCGGGGCGCTGCTCGATGATCTCGCCGCACCCTGTTGGCGGTGCGGTCTCAAGCCGGGGGAGCCGCGCGCCTCCGAGACGTGACGCCGCAGATCTGCACAATTTCGCAGCCAACCGGGGTTCGCCGTGCAAGACAGTGCAGAACTGCGAAGTTGTGCTGCGGCGTCACGCCGCCTGAAGGTCGTCCGCGTCGAGGATCGTGTAGCTGTAGCCCTGTTCGGCGAGGAACCGCTGGCGGTTCTGCGCGTAATCCTGGTCGACGGTGTCGCGGGCGATCAGCGTGTAGAAGCTCGCCGTGTGGTCGGACTGCTTCGGCCGCAGCAGACGGCCGAGGCGCTGCGCCTCCTCCTGGCGCGACCCGAACGACCCGGACACCTGGATCGCCACCGACGCCTCGGGCAGGTCGATCGAGAAGTTCGCCACCTTCGAGACGACCAGCAGCGAGATCTCGCCCTCACGGAACTGCCGGTACAGCTCCTCTCGCTCATCCACGGGGGTCGCTCCGGTGATCTGCGGGGCGCCCAGGGCTTCGGACAGAGTCTCGAGCTGATCGAGGTACTGCCCGATGACGAGAATCCGCTCACCCGGATGCTTGGCGATCAGTTCACGGACCGCCTTGATCTTCGCCGGCGCGGATGCCGCCAGGCGGTAGCGTTCATCGTCGGTCGCGGCCGCGTACTCGAGCCGGTCACCCGGGGGCAGGTCGACCCGCACCTCGTAGCAGGCGGCCGGGGAGATGAAGCCCTGCGCCTCGATCTGCTTCCAGGGGGCATCGAAGCGCTTCGGACCGATAAGGCTGAACACGTCGCCCTCGCGGCCGTCCTCGCGCACGAGCGTGGCGGTCAGGCCGATCCGCCGGCGTGCCTGCAGGTCGGCGGTCAGCTTGAAGACCGGCGCAGGCAGCAGGTGCACCTCGTCATACACGATCAGCCCCCAGTCCATCTCGTCCAGCAGCGAGAGGTGGGCGTACTGGCCCTTCCGCTTCGCCGTGAGGATCTGGTAGGTCGCGATCGTGACGGGCCGGACCTCCTTGGCCTGCCCGGAGTACTCGCCGATCTCCTCGGGCGTGAGGGTGGTGCGCCGAAGCAGTTCGTCGCGCCACTGCCGGGCCGAGACGGTGTTGGTCACCAGGATCAGCGTGGTGGTCTTCGTCGCCGCCATCGCCGCCGCGCCGACGATCGTCTTGCCCGCACCGCACGGCAGCACGACGACCCCGGAACCGTCCTTGCGGAAGGCCTCCACGGCCTCGCGCTGGTAGGGCCGCATGTGCCAGTCGCCGCTCTCGTCGAGGTCGATCTCGTGCGGGGTGCCAGGGGTGTAACCCGCGAGGTCCTCGGCCGGCCAGCCGATCTTCAGCAGCTCCTGCTTGATCTGCCCGCGCGCCCACGCGTCGACGGTGAAGGAATCCGGCGTCGGGTGTCCGGTGAGCAGGGGTTGGATGCGCTTGTTGTTCGCGACCTGGGCGAGTACCGCCGGATCGGTGGAGCGCAGCACGAGAGTTCCCTCATCGTCGCGCTCGACCACGAGCCGGCCATAGCGGCCTACCGTCTCTCGCAGGTCGACCGACACCGACGGCGGCACGGGAAAGCGCGACCAGCGGTCGAGGGTGGCGAGCATGTCATCGGCGGTGTGGCCTGCGGCCCGGGCGTTCCAGAGACCGAGACGGGTGATCCGATATGTGTGGACGTGCTCGGGGGCCCGCTCCAGTTCCGCGAAGATCGCCAGTTCGTGCCGTGCGGACTCGGCGTCGGCGTGGGCGACCTCGAGCAGCACGGTGCGGTCGCTCTGGACGATGAGAGGGCCATCAGACATAGCTGACCAGTCTACTGGGCTCCGACGGGCCGAGGCCTGGTCACGGCTCGAGGACGCTCACCGAGCGGATGCTTCGCACCGGGAGCGTCCGCTCGACGTCGGCCGCTCGGTCTCGTCCGCGCAGCCGGCCGCCGCCCAGGCCGGAGGCCTCCAGGGTGAGCTCACGGCTGCTTCCGTCGGGCATCGCGACCTCGACCCGTACCAGTGCCCTGGCGCGGACCGCGCCCTCGAGCTCGCGGTCGAGCCAGGCGGCATCCGCGTCGGGCCCCTGCCGCGCTCGCAGACGTGCGATGAGCGCGGCGTAGGAGTGCTGCTCGGCGGCGCGCGGTTCTGCGATGCGCCGCCGAGCGGCCGGCACGGCGCGACCGGCCGAGTCGACGAGAGTCGCCGGGTAGTGCGCGTCCGCGAGGGTCCACGACACGGTCTCGGCCCCCACCCGCGTGACGAGCACAGCGCCGTCGCGCACCAGCCCGAGCGGGCGCAGCGCACGATCGACCTCGATCGCCTGCAGCAGATGCTCGTCGCTGCTGGAGACGACCGCTCCGAACCCGTCGAGCGAGCGCACCCGCACCAGCCCGTGCCGCGCGGCGGCCTGCATCACGAGGTACTCCAGTGGCTGCGGCACTCCGGTCAGGGAGATGCTCGCCAGGAAGTCGAGGATGCCTTTTTGCGTCTCCCCGTCGACCAGCGCGCGTGCCACAGATTCAGCGGTGAAGCGATAGGACGACGCCTGGGCGGCGGATTCGTGTTCGGTCATCGCGCGCAGCCTGTTATCCAGCGCGGGCTCGAGCGGTCCCGGTGCGATGGCCGTGAGGTCGTTCTGCAGGAAGACGCGGTCGACCTCCGTGGGCAGCAGCGCCGACAGAGCAGTCGTGTCTGCGGGATCTCCGGCGCGCAGCGTCGCAGCCCATTCCGGTTCGGTCCCGTCGTCGCAGACCAGGCCGAGCAGCGCGGCGAGTCGTTGCAGCCGCGCGTGGATCCCCGGCCACGCCGGATCCCAGGGGTGCGCGCCTGGCCACTGGGTGAGCGGATCCCACCCTGCGCCCTGACGGATGCCGCGCGGCAGCGCTGCACGGTAGGCCTCGGCGAGAACGGCCCAGCGCTCGGCGAAGGCCGACGACAGCCACTGCTCGGCGGACGCGGTGATCTGCAGCTCCCGATCGACGGCGACGACGAGCCCCGCGGTCTCGGCGATGTCACGCAGGTCGTCGACGATCCCGGCATCCGCTCCCGGCTCGGCGAGCCTGCGCTTCTCGCCCGCTCCCAGCGCGCCGGTGGCGACGAGGGAGAGAGGGGCGCTGCGAGCGGCGAGCAGGAGGTCGGCCACTGCCCCCACCGTGGTGAGCGCGCGCTCGGCGGCCCGCGCCGACGACTCCGGCGAGGCGCGCGCGGGAGGCGGGGGAACAGCATCAGCGTCGAGTGCGCGGTCGGCGACCAGAGATGCGATCGGCGGCAGCACGCGGCCGTCGGCGTCGAGCAGGCCGAGGCGGCCCAGTGCCTCCGCTGCACCGGTCTGCGTCGTGTCGTCGGCCGCCCGCAGGAGTGTGCTCGCTTCGTCACGCGTCAGCAGCGAGAGTGCGCGCTCGATGGACCCTGGCTCCAGCAGCGCCTCGGCGGCGTCGAAGAAATCCTCCCACTCCACATCGGGCCGCACCCGTCGTGCGCGCAGCATCGACTCGAGCTCTTCATCGCTCGCCGCAGCGAGCCGTGTCGCGAGCGGGCGTGCGTGAGCTGTCATCGCCGTCAGGACCGCCTGGTCGCGCGACCCTTGCGCACGAAGCTCATGATCAGCAGGGCGATGATCATCGCGAACGCCAGGGGGAGCCCGAACATGGGCAGCGCCGCGACGAACGGCCAGACGCCCGTGCCGAACGACTTCTGATCCATTCCCGCCGCGGTTCCGATGATGATCGCGAAGAAGCACAGTACGGATGCCGCGGCCAGGGTCAGCGCCGTGTACGCCAGAAATCTGTCGATCGGGCGTACCGGGGCCTCATAAGGTTGCGGATCGGTGCTCATCGCTCTCAGCGTATCGTCTGGGCGGACGACCGAGACCGCTAGGCTGGAGGGGTCGCGCCTCCGCGCGGCGTTTCTCCATAGCGTTCACAGCGAGGTTCTCCCATGCCCACCGGCAAGGTCAGGTTCTACGACGACGAGAAGGGGTTCGGCTTCATCGCATCCGATGACGGCCAGGACGTCTTCCTGCACGCCTCCGCCCTTCCCGCCGGCGTCTCGGTGAAGAAGAACAGTCGGGTGGAGTTCGGGCTGGCCGACGGCCGCCGCGGACCGCAGGCGCTGTCGGTGCGCGTTCTCGACGCACCGCCGAGCCTGGCGAAGGCGCAGCGCAAGCCCGCCGACGACATGGCGATCATCATCGAGGACCTCGTGAAGCTGCTTGACGACATCGGCGGCGATCTGCGCCGTGGCCGCTACCCCTCCTCCAGCCACGGCCGCAAGGTCGCGGCAGTGCTGCGCAAGGTGGCTGATGACCTCGACGCCTGAGGAACTCGCCGAGTCGGCGCGTGAGCTCGCGCTCGCCGCGCTGCACGAGGTCACCCCTGCCGAGACCATCGGCCCCGCCGCAGGGCACGTGGTCGAGGAGAGCGGCGCGGTCTCGCTGCGATTCCAGAACCGGCTGCCCGGCTACCCGGGCTGGTTCTGGACCGTCACCGTCGCCCGGGTGGACGACACCGAGCCGACCGTGCTGGAGATCGAACTCATGCCCGGTGAGGGGGCGCTGCTCGCGCCCGACTGGGTGCCGTGGGTGGAGCGTCTCGCCGAGTATCGCGCGCACCAGGCCGAGCTGGCCGAGCAGGCTGTCGCGAGTGGCGACGACGAGGATGCCGAGGACGCCGACGACCTCGATGCCGACGACCTGGACGCCGATGGTGAAGACGATGAGGACGAGCCCGACCTGCTGCACGCCGGCGACCTGGACGGCGTCGACATCGACGAGCTGGACGAGTCGGCGGACGATGACGAGTCCGAGGATGACGACCAGTCCGAGGATGACGACGAGTCGGAGTAGTTGACGCTCGCGCTGCTCATTCTCGCGTGCGCGGGGTTTATTCGCGCAGCGCACGCCAGAAACGACAGCGTGAACCTCTCTGCGGGCTCAGAGCCCGGTCAGCGGGCGGTGCGCTCGAGGACGTAATCGATCGAGCGGATCAGCTGGCGCACATCGTCGGGCTCGATGGACACGAACGTCGCGATGCGCAGCTGGTTGCGGCCGAGCTTGCGGTACGGCTCGGTATCGACGATCCCGTTCGCGCGAAGGTCCTTCGCCAGTGCTGCGGCATCCACCCTCTCGTCGAAGTCGATCGTGACGACGACGGGGGAGCGATGCGCGGCATCCGTGACGAAGGGAGTCGCGACCTCCGACTCCTCCGCCCAGGTGTACAGCAGCCCCGATGACTCGGCCGTGCGGCCCGCCGCCCACTCCAGCCCGCCGTTGCTGAGCATCCAGTCCAGCTGGCTGTCGAGCAGGTGCAGCGTGGTCAGCGCCGGGGTGTTCAGCGTCTGGTTCAACCGGGAGTTGTCGACGGCGTTCTTCAGGCTGAGGAATTCAGGGACGTAGCGGTCGGATGCCGCGATGCGCTCGATCCGTTCGATCGCGGCGGGCGATGCGGCGGCGAACCAGAGACCGCCGTCAGAGCCGAGGTTCTTCTGCGGGGCGAAGTAGTACAGGTCGGCTTGGGTGACGTCGAAGTCGATCCCGCCCGCCGCGCTGGTCGCGTCGATGACGGTGAGTGCGCCGTCGGTCTGCACCCGCTTCACGGGCGCCGTCACGCCGGTCGATGTCTCGTTGTGCGGCCACGCGTATACGTCGACGCCGTCGACCACGGCGGGTTCCGCGCGAGAACCCGGCTCCGCCTTGCGCACATCCGGCGCCTCCAGCCACGGGGCGGCCGCAGCCTTAGCGAACTTTCCGCCGAACTCGCCGAACACGAGGTTCTGGCTGCGGCGCTCGATCAGCCCGAAGGCAGCGGCATCCCAGAACGCGGTGGAGCCGCCGTTGCCGAGCAGGATCTCGTAGCCGTCGGGAAGGCGGAACAGGTCGGCCAGCCGCTCCCGCACGCTGCCGACGAGGTTCTTCACCGGCGCCTGCCGGTGCGAGGTGCCGAGCAGGTCGGAGCCGACCGCGGCGAGTGCCTCGACCTGCGCCGGGCGCACTTTGGACGGGCCACAGCCGAAGCGTCCGTCGACGGGCAGGAGTTCGCGGGGGATCTCGATCGCCATGGGTCGATTCTAGGGTGGGATGCCGCGGGCGCCGTCCTCGGTGACGACCGCGCCGATCCGCGGAAGGTAGGCTGGCTATGACCGCCGGAGGGCCAGAATGACCGACCTGATCGACACCACCGAGATGTACCTGCGCACCATCCTCGAGCTCGAGGAGGAGAACATCGTTCCTCTGCGCGCGCGCATCTCTGAGCGGCTCGGACACTCCGGTCCCACCGTGTCGCAGACAGTCGGTCGGATGGAGCGCGACGGCCTGGTCGTCGTGTCGGAGGATCGCCGGCTGGAGTTGACGGATGCCGGACGGCACAAGGCCGTGAACGTGATGCGCAAGCACCGCCTCGCCGAGCGCCTGCTCTCGGACGTCATCGGCCTGGACTGGGCGTACGTCCATGAAGAGGCGTGCCGCTGGGAGCACGTGATGAGCGAGCAGGTCGAGCGGCGTCTGGTCGAACTCCTCGGGCACCCGACCGAGTCGCCGTACGGCAATCCGATCCCCGGCCTCGACCAGCTCGGCGACCTGCCCGCCCGCACCTTCGACGAGGGCGTCATCGGACTCGTGCAGAAGCTCAACGCGGCAGGCGGGCAGCCGATCGACGGCACCGTGCGCCGTCTGGCCGAGCCCGCGCAGGTCGATCCGGAACTGCTTCAGCAGTTGCGTGAAGCCGGTGTCATCCCGGGCGCGCGGGGCGACTACCGCTACAACGAGGGGTACGTCCTCATCCAGATGGAGGGACGCGACGAAGGACTCGAGCTCCCGGTCGAACTCGCGTCGCACATCTTCTTGGTCGGAGAGAACTCCTGATCAGGGGCATTCTTGCCGAGCTGCGGGGAGATTGCCAGGTTCACAGGGTGACAGAATCGTTATCTTCCGGTAACGTCGGACGGGTCCTCGGCGAAGAAGCCCGCTGAGGATGCGACGCGAAGATCGCCTCCCTGGCTCGTCGTCTTCGCGCAAGTTCGCAAGTGCTCCCCCGTGGAGCGCGCCCGAGAAACGACATCGCCGACGAGCCAGCGCTTACCCGAAAGCGCGGAGGCGCACGGAGGACTCCCTTTTGGCCGCAGAGATCGACACCCCCCAGACAGCAGAAGAGAAGAGCCCCGCGCTACGTCGCGCCGTGCGCCCGCCCGCGAAGCGCTCGAGCGTCAAGCCGATGCGGACGGTCGCGATCCTCGCCGCGGTCAGTGCGCTGGTGGCGGCCGTCGCCCTTCCGGCCTACGCGGTGACGAAGCCCCCGCCGGCCGAGGCCACCACCCTTCAGCAGATGGCCGTCGATGAGGCGCAGTCCCTCGTCGTCGCGTCCGAAGCCACCGCGGCACCCATCGCTCGCGGCACCTACTCGGCGACCACTCCCGAAGAGATCGCGAAGAAGAAGGCCGAAGAAGAAGCCAAGGCCCGCGCCAAGGCGGAAGCGGCTGCGCGGGCTGCCGCGGCAGCCGCCGCGCCCGCCTCCAGTAACCGGCAGCGGTCGACGAGCCCCGGCTACGCCATGGTCGCCCCGGGGAACGGCGCGGTGCGGTATCCGCTGCCGCGCGGCTCGTACCGGGAAGGCCGCTCGATCGGTGGCGGGCACAACGGTGTCGACATGCTCGCACCGGCAATGACCCCCATCTACGCCACAGCCGCCGGCACGGTGCGCGCATCGGGGGAGAGCATCGGCGGCTACGGCGTGGCCGTGATGATCGATCACGTCATCGCCGGTCAGCGCGTCTCGACGACGTACGGTCACATGACTTACGGCACCCGCCAGGTGCAGCGGGGCCAACAGGTACAGGCAGGCCAGCTCATCGGGTACGTCGGCAGCACCGGTCGCTCCACGGCCAACCACCTCCACTTCGAGGTGTGGATCAACGGGTCGCTGGTCGAGCCGTACTCCTGGCTCCGCGCCAACGCCGGCTGAGCTGCACCCCGTCACCCGCGCCGTTTCACCTCAGCGGCCGGGAATGGGTTACCCTGAACCCGTCGTCGTACGGAAAGGGAGAAGCCGATGGACTCGATACCGAGCATCCGCACCATGGATGCGCTCGGTCGTCTGGTTCTGAAGCATCGCCCGCAGGGTTTCCTCGGCATTGCCGAGTGCAAAAGGCGCTGTCTGTAGACAGCGCCTTTTTCTCATCCTCTGCGTACGCTCCCACGCACGACGTCGTGTGAGTCGAGAGAGCCGGGAAGCCATCCCGGCCGGATCGAGAGGATGACGACGATGCGCACACTGGTCCTGAACGCCGGATACGAACCGCTCACGGTGGTCTCGTTCAAGAGAGCCATGGTGCTCGTGATGAACGAGAAGGCCAACGTCATCGAGCACGTCGAAGGCGACCCGGTCTGGGCCGGCAGCGGCGCCTACGAACGGCCCGTCGTGATCATCCTCACCAGATACGTGCGATTGCCCGCCGCCCGACGGGTGCCGGTCACACGGCGCGGGGTGCTGCGCCGCGACGACCACCGGTGCGGATACTGCGGCAAGGCGGCCGCCACCATCGACCACATCCTTCCCCGTTCGCGTGGCGGGGCGGACAGCTGGGAGAACCTCGTCGCCTGCTGTCTGCGATGTAACAACCTCAAGAGCGATCGCACACCGCAGGAGATGGGCTGGAGCCTGAGGATCACGCCGCGTCCGCCGAGGGGAACCGGGTGGACCGTGCGCGGAGCGGAGCGGAGCGATCCGCGGTGGGAGCCGTATCTCGCGTTGGCGGCGTGAGCGCTCCCGGTCGGTGAGCGACGCGGGTGGCCGGGGCGGCTGGTCGCCATCGTGCCCTCGAGTCCCCATCGGCTACTCCGCGCGCCGCGGCGGGGAGGTCGGGCGGCGGCCCCAGCAAGGGCGGCGCGTGGAGTCTCCTGGCCGACGGGGCCCCTCTGTCGGGGGCTTAGATGACGAAGAGCCGCCCCCGAGGGGCGGTTGGTCGCCATCGTGCCCTCGACAGGATTCGAACCTGCGACCTGCCCTTTAGGAGAGGGCTGCTCTATCCGGCTGAGCTACGAAGGCGCGGGGACAAGTCTAGCCGGGCACGGACGAGGGGCTGGCCGGGGTGCCCGGCCAGCCCCTCGTGGCGGTCAGTTCGCGGCGCGGTAGGCGGCGACCACGTCGGCGGAGACGCGCCCGCGTTCCGAAACCTTGTGGCCGTTCGCCTTCGCCCACTCGCGAATGGCTGCCGTGTCGGAGTTGCGTGAACTGCCGCGGCGGCTTGGAGCGGACCCGCGCCCGCCGCCCGCCGTCGTGGCACGCCGGCCCGCCTTGATGTAGGGGGCGAGCGCGTCGCGGAGTTCCTCGGCGTGCTCGGTCTTCAGGTCGATCTCGTATGCGGCGCCATTGAGCGAGAAGTGAACCGTCTCGCCCTCACCGCTCTCGAGCAGCGATCCATCAATATCGTCAACAAGCTGATGCACAATTCGTCGGGCCATGTGTCTAAACATATTGGTATTGATTGCTGTCACGCAATCACGACGTCATGATCACAGCGAATTCATTCGTGGCCGGGGTCGATCAGCTTCAAACCGATGATGCATCCGATGAGACCCAGCAGCAGCAGTATCCGTGGCCAGGAGATATCCATATCGCCGGTGAGCATCGCCCAGATGACCGTGAGAGACGCGCCGATTCCGACCCAGACGGCATATGCCGTGCCGGTGGGAATGTCGCGCATCGCCCAGCCCAGGCCGATCATCGAGAGAATCAGCGCGCCGAAGAAGATCACCGACGGCCACAATTTCGACAAGCCGTCCGACTTGCCCAGAGCCGTCGCCCAGACGGCCTCGAGGACTCCGGAGACGATGAGAACGATCCATGACATGAGCAGTGCCCTTCGGGCCAGTCTTGTCGCGTTCCGGGTACTGGCCTGCCTCGTCCGGGGTCGTGGTTCGCGACCGCGCTCCAGGGTACCCGCGCTGTGTCGTCTGTCAGGGCAGCAAGCCCGCACGACGCGCGCGGGCGACAGCGGCGTGCCGGGTGGAGGCATCCAGTTTCGACATCGCCGAACCGAGGTACGCCTTCACGGTCCCTTCGCGAAGCCCGAGCTGCGCTGCGATCTCCGCATTCGTCGATCCCATCGCCGCACAGGACAGCACATCCGTCTCGCGTCGCGATAGGCGCACGGTACTCACCGGCCCGGGGGGTGGCGTCGGCTCCCCGGCGAGCCCGAGCAACCGACGCTCCAGGCCGGCCAGTCTCTCCCGAAGCGTTTCATCCGTCACGGTCGCGGCGATGCTGCGCAGTTCGGCGAAGCTCTCTCGCAGTTCTTCGCGCTGCGCAGTCGGCAAAGACTGCTCCGGTGTGGCGGCCCTCAGGCGGCGCTCCACCTCGTCGCGGATCCGCAGTTCGTTTGCCAGACTCTGTGCGACGCCCACCGCCGGGGCCGTGGTCACGCCGCCGATCTGCGACCGCGCCCACGCACCGCCGTACAGCACGCCGCGCGGCCGACCATCGACCACGACGGGGATTGCGAGCAGGGTGCGCAGTCCCTCTCCGAGTACGAACATGTCGTAGTCGTGGGTGATCTGCTGCGACGTGCGGTAGTCATTCGTCATGCGGGGGCGCAGTTCGATCATGGCGCGACCGCCGAGTCCGCGTTCCGGACGCACCCTCAGCCCGTCCAGACGATGCGTGCGGTTGCCGACAATGCTCGTCACCGAGACGACGCCGTCCTCGAACAGGCCGCCGAAGGCCACCGGGAAACGGGTACGGCGGGCCAGCTCGCGCACCGCACCGGCCACGAGCTGCTCTTCGGAATGGCTGTGTGATTTCGTGTTCAACGAAGACCAACTTTCGGGGTGATGACGCGCTCAACCCCCTTCGTAGCGTCGACCTTATCACCGCACAGGACTCGCCGTGCGGGCCGTGGGACACGCGGCAAATCGCTCTCATTGAGAGATCGCATCGTCAGTGATCCGAGCGAAGTGGATTACCTCGTCGCCCAGGCGGCCGCGATTTCGCAATCTGAAGAGGATGCAGCGGACATTCATCTTCCGGATTACGGCCCCCTTCATCGGGCCAGTTCGTCATGGTATTCGCCCTCACTTGGACGACGTCGAATTCGCGAGCAGGCGGCTCGGTCCCGTCGCGAGATCGCAGCACGGGCGGACCCCGGCGGCCTACACGCCGGGGTCCGCCACGTCACGCCCTCGAACCGGCTTCGCGTTCGAGGGCGAGCAGGAACCGCTTCCGTTCGGGGTGCGCGCCGTAGTGACCGGGGGTGCCATCCGAGCGGATGACGCGGTGCACCGGCACCACCACAGAAAGCGGCGTGAGACGGCACGCCGTCCCCACCGCCCGTGCCGCTCCCGGGCTCCCGGCGACGGCGGCCACTTCGCCGTAGCTCATCGTCTCGCTCCACGGGATCTCGCAGATGGCTTGCAGGGCTGCTCGGGGGAAGCCGTCGACGAGCCGCCAATCGAAGCGCAACGCCCGGTCGAAGCGCACCGGCTCGCCGTCGAAGTAGGCGCTCAGCAGATGCGCGAGCTCGTCCGCCGCTCCGGGCGCGTACTCGGGGACGTCGCCCAGGCGCCTGCTCACCCCCTCCAGCAGCCAAGGGACGCTTGGATCCTCGGACTCCGACAGATCAAAGCTGGCGAGCCCGTCGTCCGAGAACACCGCGAGGCCGTCACCGAACGGCGTGGGGGCGAAGTCGTAGCGGAAGTTCATGCCCCCATCCTGGCCTCGTCGCCACCCGCAATGCGCGGCGAATCCGGCATCCGGGGATAACCTCGCTCGAGTTGGTGACTGTGCAGGGTGAAGTACCCCGGCGCCACCTTTCGGCGTGAATCCCGGCCGAAACGGCCGGGGATACCGATGCTCGCCGCAGCCGCGCCTAGGCTCTACATGTGTGGCGACGACAGGCGAAGGGCGCCGTGGGAGCGGGAGAGGATGCCGTGATGAATCTCGGTGAACTCAGCGACTCGTCGTCCGGCGTCGAGATCGCGCACGCGGCAGAGGCGCAGCGCACCGCACTGCGCGCGCAGGCCGCAGACCTCGGCGGGCCGTCGCCCCTGGTCGCCTTCGAGGACGTTCCCGAAGCCGGCGTCGACATCTCCAAAGCGCACCCCGGCAGCCTGCCCCAGTTCATCACCGGCCGCGCGACCCTGCTCTCGAACCTGTTCCGCGATGAGGTCGGCTTGCGCACCGCGCGCCTCGCCGCGGAGCGCATCACGAGCCGCAACACCGAACTGCGCACCGTTCGCGGGATCGAGGCGGTGCGCCTGGCCGTCGGAATCGCCCGGTGGCGCCTCGGCGGTGCCGAGTTCGCCGCCCCCGTGCTGCTGCGCCCGCTCGCCATCCGCCGCCACCACTCCGACTTCGAGCTCAAGCTGCACGGGTCCTTCGAGGTGAACCCCGAGTTGGTGCGGATCGCGCGCGAGCACTTCGGGCTCGATCTCGACGCCGCGGCGCTGGCCGCACTCGCCTATGACGGCGGGATCTTCAAACCCCAGCCCGTCATCGACCAGCTGCGCGTCCTCACCCGTCACATCGACACGTTCGCGGTGCACCCGCGGCTCGTCGTCTCCACGTTCGCGGACGTGGCCGACCCTATGGTGCGCGACATGGTCGACCTCGACCACCCCGTGCTGAACGCCCTCGCCGGCCACGCCGCCGATCGCGAGCAGGTGACCGCCGAGCGTGCCGCCCCGATGGTGACCGATCCGGACGAACGCGCCCCGGCATCCGAGAGCCTTCTGCTCGACGCCGATTCCGAGCAGGAGGAGGTGCTGGCCCGCATCGGCGCCGGCCACTCCGTCGTCGTGTCGACGTTGCCCGGCACCGGTGGAACCCAGACTGTGATCAATGCGCTGGGCACGCTGGTCCGCTCCGGCAAACGGGTGCTCGTCGTCTCAGCCCGCCGGTCGACGCTCGACGGCGTCCGCCACAGGCTGGCGGGCGTCGGATTGGACGGTCTCGCGGTCTCGCCGACCAGCACCCGACGCGACCTCATCCGTGCGATCGCCCGCAACGAGAAGTCCACTCAGCCCAAGGCCACCGAGGTCGACGATGCACTCGTCCGCCTGCGCACTGTGCTGCGCGATTACCGCAGAGCACTGTGTGAGCCGGTCGGACGCACCGGCGCGTCGGTGCTGGACGCCACCCGTGAGCTCACGCGCCTGGCATCCCTGCCCGTACCGCCTTCCACCGGCGCTCGGCTATCGATGCAGGCCCTTGAGCAGCTCGCCCACGATCGCAGCGCCGCGGCCGAGTCGCTGACTCTGGCGGCACGACTGGGCGAGTTCCGCTTCGGACCAGACGACTCGCCCTGGTATGGCGTGAGTTTCGAATCGACCGAGGCGGCCCGCGAAGCGCATGCGCTCGCCGCGAGGCTGCACGGCTCGGAAGTCCCGACGCTGCTCGAGCGCGGCTACGAGCTCATCGCACAGACGAGCATGCGGCCGTTCGCAACGGTCGACGAGCTGGGGGAGTACCTCGAGCTGCTGCGGGGCATCCGTGACTCTCTCGACCGGTTCAGCCCGACCGTCTACGAGCGCCCGCTCGGCGAGCTCATCCAGGCGCACGGGTCCCGCCGCGATACGCCGGGCATGTCGGCGGCCACCCGACGTCGGCTCAAGCGCCTCGCCCGCGAGTACGTCCGCCCCGGCGCGCACGTGCCGGAGATGCACGAGGCGCTGCTGCGCATTCAACAGCAGCGCACGCAGTGGCAGCGCTACGTCGATGCAGGCATCGCGCCGCAGGTGCCGCTGGGCCTCGGAGACGTGCACTCCTCGTGGCAGCGCGTCTCGGCCGAGCTCACCCAGCTGGATGCGGCGCTCGGGCGCCGTGAACCGCTGTCGTCGCTGCCGGTGGCCCGACTGGTGCGCACGCTTTCGGGCCTCGCCGCACGTTCCGAGGTGTTCGACAATCTCGTCGAGCGCACCCGGTTGCGCGACGCCCTGACCGCTCAAGGCCTGCGGCCACTGCTCGCCGACCTGTCGGTGCGCCACGTGCCCGAGGAGCGGGTCGCTGACGAGCTCGAGTTCGCCTGGTGGCAGTCGCTGCTCGAGCGTGCCCTGCAAGACGATCGGTCTCTTCTGGGCGCGAACACCGCGGTCGTCGACCGGCTGGAGCGCGACTTCCGCCTCGTCGATGAGGCGCACACCGCCATGGCGGGGCCGCTGCTGGCGTGGAACCTCGCCAGCCAGTGGAAGATCGCGATCGTCGACGAACCCGTGCAGGCGGGCAATCTGCGGCGCGCCCTCACTCAGGCCGGCACCTCCACCGCCGAGATCGTCTCGGCCGCTCCAGACCTGGCACGGGTGCTGGCGCCGGTGTGGATCGCATCGCCGTATCAGGTGCCCGAGATCCCCGAGTCCGTGGAGTTCGACGCCGTGCTGCTCGTGGATGCCGCAGCGGTGAACCTCGCCGAGACCGCGCCCGCGATCCGTCGTGCCCGTCAGATCGTCGCGTTCGGCGACCCGGTGACGCAGCGACCGACCCCGTTCACCGTCGCGACGCACCCCGCCCCCGACTGGGAGGCGGAGGTGGAGTTCGACGACGTGTCGGCGTTCGAGCGGCTCGCCGAACTGTTCCCGGTCATGACACTGACGCGCAGCTACCGCGCAGGTGGTGAAGATCTGGCCGAACTGATCAACGATGCCTTCTACGGCGGCGAGATCGTCTCGCTGCCCTGGGCCGGGTCCTACCTCGGCCGTGGCAGCCTCACCGTCGACTACGTCGAGGGCGGCGTCGGCGCTCCCGACCCGGTCACCGGCGCCGTGGAGAGCCCCGACGCCGAGGTGGCGCGCGTGGTGACGCTCGTCGTCGAGCACGCCGTGCACCGGCCGTCGGAATCCCTCATGGTCGTCACTGCGAGCAGGCGTCACGCGGCCCGGGTGCGTGCCGCCGTGGCATCCGCATTCGCTGGACGATCCGACGTCGCCGACTTCGTCGGGCGTGACACGGCCGAGCCGTTCGCGGTGCTCACTCTCGAGGAGTCGGTAGCCGAGAGCCGCGACCGGGTGATCTTCTCGCTCGGCTACGGGCTCACCAAGCACGGCAGGGTGCTCAGCGACTTCGGTGACCTGTCCCAAGAGGACGGCGAGCGGCTGCTGACCGTCGGGATGACCCGCGCGCGCCGCGCCATGGTGATCGTCTCCTGCATCCGCCCGTCTTCGTTCGACGAGGGCCGGCTCTCGCACGGCGCGTCGACCCTGATGTCGATCCTGGGCAACCTCGCGACCCGTGCGCGTGAGGCGCGGCTCGAGGATCTCGCAGATCCGCTGACGCTGGCCCTGGCGCGCGAGTTGCGGCGATTGGGTGCGTCAGTCGATGTCGACTACCGCGGGCTGCTGCCGCTGGTCGCCCAGCACGACGGGCGTGCGGTCGTCATCGAGTCCGATCCCGAGACCCGGGAAGAGTCGCTGCGCGAGAGCCTGCGGCTGCGTCCGCAAGTGCTGCGCCGGCTCGGGTGGCACTACGTGCGCGTGCACGCGTTCGACCTGTACAGCGACCCGGCGGCGGTCGCGCGCCGGATCGCCACCGTGCTCGGGATCGGCGAGGACGCCGTGCCCGTCGAGCACGACACCCAGCCGCTCGAGATCGATGAATGACGAGCGTCAGCGGGTGGTGCGGGTCGCCGGGTCGCGCCGGGCGAAGCTGACCCCCGCGCCGGGTACGTCACCCGAAGCGGATGCCGGAGGCGAGCCGACCACCACCGGCGACGCACCCGCACAGGGTCCGAATGACGAGCGGATGCTGCGCGAGATCCCTCCGCACTATTGAGCGAGTCCGGTCGCTCTGCCTGCAGGCAGGAAACGCGGAACGCCCCACCCGACGGGGCAGGGCGTCCGGCGAGGGCGATCAGACCGTGCTGTTCTTGCGCAGCTGGTCGCGGATCTCGATGAGCAGCTCCTGCTCGCTGGGCAGGGTCTCCTCCTCGACGGCGGGGTTCCTTGCGGCCTGCCGTTCCTTGTACTTGTTCATCGGCAGGACGAACACGAAGTACACGATCAGTGCGACCGCGAGGAAGTTGATGATGGCACCGATGACCGCGCCGATCCCGAACACGCCGACCTTGACCCCGTCAAGGGACTCGGCGTTGAAAAGCAGGCCGATCAGCGGGTTGATGAGGTTGTCGACGATGGCGGCGATGATGGTTGAGAACGCGGCGCCAATGACGACCGCGACGGCAAGGTCGATGACGTTACCCTTGGCGATGAATTCCTTGAATCCCTGAAACATGGACTGGCTCCCCCTGGAGGTGATGACCGACCTCAACTCGAGGCCGGGGCCTTCGCCGGCGCCGGGGTGGAACCGGTCGAAGAATCCGTCTTCGATGATGCCGATTCCTGCTTCGCCGCGCCAGCGGAGCCCCGCGAGTCGGTGCGGTAGAAACCAGCGCCGTTGAAGGTCACCCCGATCGAGCCGTACTGCTTGCGCAGCGAACCGCCGCACTCCGGGCAGCTGGTGAGGGCATCGTCGGTGAAGCTCTGCACGGCATCGAAGCGGTGTTCGCACGAGGTGCAGGCGTAGGCGTAGGTGGGCATGCGGCAAGGGCTCCGTATCAGTTGCGCGATCAGTTCCGCGCGTGCAGGATCTCGATCGTGCGGGTGGGCGTGACGATTCCGTCCACCGGCTGGTCGTGCACCTCGCGCGGCAGCGAATCGAGTACTTCGGAATCATAGATGACCGCGTACACCGGTGGGCACCGCTGCATGGAGCCGATCGTCTTGTCGAAGTATCCGCGTCCCCAGCCGAGACGTGTGCCGCTGGCATCCACCGCAGCGGCCGGGATGATCATCAGATCCACGTCGTCGACGGCGATGGGGCCCAGCAGCTCGCCCGCGGGCTCGGGCAGGCCGAACAACCCCTCGGACACTTCGCCGGTCTCGTCGGCGACGGCCCAGTCGAGCAGACCGTCGGCACGAGTGATGGGAAGCAGCACCCGGATGCCGTCGGCGACGGCCGCCCGGACGAACTCGCGGGTTCCCGGTTCGGTCGTTGTGGAGAGGAAGCACGAGACCGATCGGGCCCCGAGGTTCTGCACGAGAGCGTGCAGCTGGCTTGCGATGCCCTGAGCCGCAGTTTCGCGCTGAGCGTCGGAGAGCAACTGACGCCGTTCTCGCAGCTCCGCTCGCAACGCCCGCTTCTGCTGTTCCGGTTCGCTCAGCATCCTCCGATCATAGGCCGCGGCGGCTTACCGCGCGGGGTGCCGCAGCGGCCCGCGGCTAAGCTGGGCGCATGAAGAAGATGAAAGCGGTCATCCCCGCGGCCGGACTCGGCACACGATTCCTTCCGGCCACGAAGGCGATGCCGAAGGAGATGCTGCCGGTTGTCGACAAGCCCGCTATCCAGTACGTGGTCGAGGAGGCGGTCAGCGCCGACATCGACGACATCCTGGTCATCATCGGACGCAACAAGAACGCCATCTCCGACCATTTCGACTCGGTGCCCGAGCTCGAGGTCAGGCTGCAGCAGAAGGGCGACCACGGTCGCCTGGAGCGCGTGATGAAGTCGAGCGACCTCGCCGACATCCACTTCGTCCGCCAGGGGGAGCCCAAGGGTCTGGGTCACGCGGTACTGCGTGCCCGCACCCACGTGGGCGACAGCTCGTTCGCCGTCCTGCTCGGAGACGACCTGATCGACGAGCGCGACCCGCTGCTGGTCGACATGATCGCCGCACACGAGCGCACCGGCGCCGCCGTCATCGCCTTGATGGAGGTCGACCCGTCCCAGATCCACATGTACGGGGCCGCCGCCGTCGACGAGACCGACACCGACGGCGTCGTCAAGGTCACCGGCCTCGTCGAGAAGCCGGCTGCCGAGGACGCCCCGTCGAATCTCGCCGTCATCGGCCGCTATGTCCTTCCCGCCAAGGTGTTCGAGATCCTCGAGCGCACCGAGCCGGGCAAGGGCGGCGAGATCCAGCTCACCGACGCGCTGCAGGAGCTCGCGGCGGAGACTGACGGCCCGGGCGTGGTGGGTGTCGTGTTCGGCGGTCGCCGTTACGACACCGGCGACCGCGTCGACTACATCAAGGCGATCGTCCAGCTCGCGGCCGACCGCGAAGACCTCGGGCCCGGCCTGCGCCCGTGGCTCAAGGAATTCGCCGAGCGACTCTGACCACCGACTCCCGCCATGCAGCTCGAGACCCTGGCACCGCTGCAGCACGGCCCTGTCGCCCTGCGGCTGGTGCGCGCCCGGGACGCGCGCACTCTCCAGCGTGAGTTGCTGTCGAACCGGGCATGGCTGCAGCCGTGGGAGGCGACCATCCCAGGCGGCGTCACGTCGTTCGACATGCGGGTCAGCATCCGCCGCCTGCTGCAGCAGCATCGCGACGGCATCGGGTACCCCTTCGTGATGGAGTACGACGGCGAGATCGCAGGTCAGCTGAACATCTGGGGCGTGGCACGAGGGTCCTTGTGCTCGGCGACCATCGGCTACTGGGTGAGCGAACGCTTCGCCGGCCGGGGCATCACGCCGACCGCCGTCGCACTCGCCACCGACGCCAGCTTCGAGCAGTACGGTCTGCACCGCATGGAGATCTGCATCCGTCCCGAGAACCAGGCCAGCCTGCGCGTCGTGCAGAAGCTGGGGTTCCGGTACGAGGGGCTGCGCCGGCGCTACATCCACATCGACGGCGATTGGCGCGACCACTTCGCGTTCGCGTTGACCCGAGAGGACGTGCCCGACGGGGTGCTCGCGCGCTGGCTGCGGGGCGGCGCCCCGCGTGACGCCGCGGAGATCCCGCCCGCGGACCTGCCGCAGCCGTGACGGTGGTCGCCGGCACGGTGGCCATCGTGCGGCTTGTCCGCGACACGCGTCCGCAGCCGCGGGTCAGCAGGCATCCCTTCCCTTACCGTTGAGCCTATGGATGGGCCGGTGCTGAGTGGGGGAGTGATCGTCCTCGTCGCCGTGCTGCTGTGGGCTCTGTACCTGCTGCCCAGCTGGCGCGGACGCCATCAGTACTATGCCGCCGAGCGCAACGCCGTGCGCCTGAACCAGGCACTGCGCGTTCTCGCTGAGACGAGTGAGACACCCGAGGAAGTGCGGCTCGAGCTCACCACGCGAACCGCTCTCGCTCAGCAGCGCCTCGCGAAGCGGATGCAGGCCGAGCGCGAGCAGGTCGAACTGGAGAGACTCCGGCAGGAACTTGCGGCGACGCGAAACGACCCGCTCGTCCGTCAGGCTCGAGCGCGCCGCCGTGTGCGGTTCACCGCGATGACGGTGTCGCTCGTCGGCGCGGCGCTGGTGGGGATCGGGATCTGGCACTTCATCGCGGTGGGCGGGTGGATGCTGGCGGCATCCGGCCTGGTTCTCGTGGCCGTCGGCAGCGCGGTTCTGGTGCGGATGGCGAAGGTCTCGCGCCGCAGCGCAGGGCGGCTCAGCCGTCCGGCGGTCGAACAGCCGCGCGTTGAGCGCGTGTCGCCGCCGCTGCACGATCAGGGACCGGCGTCGTGGACCCCGCGCCCGCTCCCGCAGCCGATGGCCGCGGTAGCCGGTTCCAGAGCGCAGGCGGCTCGGGCTCAGATCGAAGCGCAGGAGCAGCGCCGGCGGGCGTCGCACCTGGAGGAGCTGCGCCGCCGAGCCGAGGAACTGGCCCCGC
>JAPSIX010000097.1 GCA_031178475.1 Microbacterium sp.
ACGAGCACCCGCTGCGGGACGAACGGCAGCGAATCGTCGGCTGACAGCATCCGAAGATGCTACCAACGGAATACATCGGTGCCGACGCCGGTTGTCGGCAGGTGTGACTGAACCCATCTCGATCGACATCTGGTCCGACATCGCCTGCCCGTGGTGCTACATCGGCAAGCGGAACCTCGAGCGAGGGCTCGAGGCGACGGCGACTGACGAAGACGCGCCGCAGGTGGAGATCACCTTCCATTCCTTCGAACTCGCCCCCGACACACCGGTGGACTTCGACGGCGACGAGATTGACTTCCTCACCCGCCACAAGGGGATGCCGCGCGAGCAGGTCGAGCAGATGCTGCAGCACGTCACTGAGGTCGCCGCCCGCGCCGGACTGGAGTACCGGTTCGACCTGCTGCAGCACACCAACACCGTCAAGGCGCACGAGCTGCTGCACTTCGCCAAGGGCAAGGGCCGCCAGCACGAGATGGAGGAGCGCCTGATGTCGGCGTACTTCACCGAGGGCCGGCACGTCGGGCGCATCGACGACCTCGTCGCCCTCGCCGAGGATGCCGGACTCGACGGCGCCGAGGCGAGCGAGGCGCTGGAATCCGGGCGGCATCTCGAAGCGGTGCGGGCGGATCAGGCGCAGGCACGCACCTACGGCATCAACGGGGTGCCCTTCTTCGTCATCGATGGCCGGTACGGCATCAGCGGTGCTCAGCCGCCGGAAGCGTTCGAGAGCGTGCTGCGCGACCTGTGGGCGAAGCGCAAGGAAAGCGTCGAGATCAGCTGAGCGCGTCTTCGATCGCGGCGACGATCTCGGGGTCGTCCGGCTTCTGCTTCGGCCGGAACCGGCGCACCGACCCGTCGGCCGCGACGAGGAACTTCTCGAAGTTCCACTCCACCCGGCCGGCCTTGCCCGCGGCATCCGGCGTCTGCTTCAGCGCTTTGTACAGTTCGTGCGCGCTGCGTCCGTTGACCTTCACCTTCTCGTTCACCGGGAAGGTCACGCCATAGGTGCTCGAGCAGAATTCGAGGATCGAATCCAGCGAACCGGGCTCCTGCCCGAGGAACTGGTTGCAGGGGAACCCGACCACCGTGAAGCCGCGGTCCGCGTAGGTGCGCTGCAGCTGCTCCAGCTGCTCGTACTGCGGAGTGAGCCCGCACTTCGACGCGACGTTCACGACGAGCGCGACGTCGGCGCCGAGATCGTCGAGCGTCTGAGTGCGTCCTTCGGCGTCGGTGAACGGGATGGAGCGGACGGCGACATCGGTCATATCCACAGCTTAGGTCGCTGCCATCCGTGCCCGGCCTCGTCTGGGACAATGGAAGGGATGACCATCACCGCCACCGCCCCCGCCCTGCGCATCGGACCGATCGACCTCGACGTGCCGGTCGTCCTGGCACCCATGGCGGGCATCACGAACACGGCGTTCCGCCGCCTGTGCCGTGAGTACGGCGCAGGGCTGTACGTCAGTGAGATGATCACCTCCCGCGCGCTGGTCGAGCGTAACGCGATCACGATGCGGCTGATCCAGCATCACGAGAGCGAGACGCCGCGGTCGATCCAGCTGTACGGCGTCGACCCGGCCACGATCGCCGAGGCGGTGCGCATCATCGTCGCCGAAGACCGCGCCGATCACATCGACCTCAACTTCGGCTGCCCCGTGCCGAAGGTGACCCGCAAGGGCGGGGGAGCGGCTCTGCCGTGGAAGACGTCCTTGTTCGCAGACATCGTGACGCGTGCGGTGAAGGCCGCCGGCGACATTCCGCTGACCGTGAAGATGCGCAAGGGCATCGACCGCAACCACCTCACCTTCCTCCACGCCGGCCGCGCCGCGGAGGATGCCGGAGCCGCGGCGGTCGCCCTGCACGCGCGCACGGCATCCGAGTACTACTCCGGCCACGCCGACTGGAACGCGATCGGCGAACTGAAGCAGGCGGTCACCAGCATCCCCGTGCTCGGCAACGGCGACATCTGGTCGGCCGACGACGCCGCGCGGATGATGTCGGAGACCGGATGCGACGGCGTGGTCGTGGGGCGCGGATGCCTCGGGCGGCCGTGGCTGTTCGGCGAACTGGCGGCGGCGCTGGGCCCCAACCCTGCGACCGGCTCAGGGACCCAGGCAGTGGCCCACCCCGTCGTCGACGCGACCCTGCATTTCGTTGCCGCCGCGTTCCGCCGGCACGCGCAGCTGCTCGTGGAGTTCTTCGAAGACGAGGACCGCGGGTGCAAGGACATCCGCAAACACGTCGCCTGGTACTTCAAGGGCTACCCCGTCGGAGGCGAGCTGCGCGCCGCCCTCGCGCGGGTCTCCACCCTGCAGGAGATCGATGACCTGCTCGGCGACCTCGAGGACGCCCCCTACCCGGGAGCCGGTGCCGAGGGCCAGCGCGGACGCGCCGGCTCGCCGAAGCGCACCGCGCTGCCGGAGGGGTGGCTGGATTCCCGGGAGATCGGTGCCGACACCGGCGACATGATGCGCGGGGCGGAGATCGAGAACAGTGGTGGCTGACCCGGCGACCCGTGCGGCGCACGCCGACGGATACGACGCGCACGACGCGGCGCGATTCTTCGCCGAGACCCACCGCTCCGAGCGTGACGACTTCGCGCGCGACCGTGCGCGTGTGCTGCACTCCGCGGCCCTGCGGCGACTCGCGGCGAAGACACAGGTGCTGAGCCCCGCCAGCACCGCCGACTTCGCCCGCAACCGGCTGACCCATTCCCTGGAAGTCGCGCAGGTCGGCCGTGAACTGGCCACCGCGCTCGGCGTGTCCGCCGATGTCGTCGACACCGCATGCCTGAGCCACGACCTCGGGCATCCGCCGTTCGGGCACAACGGCGAGCGCGCCCTGAACGAATGGGCGGAGCCGATCGGCGGGTTCGAGGGCAACGCCCAGTCGCTGCGGATCCTCACCCGTCTCGAGGCCAAGGTGCTCGACGACGCCGGCGAGTCCGTCGGTCTCAACCTGACCCGCGCCAGCCTCGACGCCACGTGCAAGTACCCGTGGACCGTCGACAGTCCGCTGCCCGACCCCGGCGGCCGGCTGAAGTTCGGGGTCTACCCCGAAGACGAGGCGGTGTTCCGCTGGATGCGGGAGGGCGCACCCGGACGGTTGCGCTGCATCGAGGCCGAGATCATGGACCTCTCGGACGACATCGCCTACTCGGTGCACGACTTCGAAGACGCGATCGTCAACGGCTACCTCGACGTCGCCCAGCTCTCGGACCCGGTCGAGCACGATGCGCTGGTGGATCGCATCCAGCAGTGGGTGGGGTACGACTTCACCCGCGATGAACTCGCCGACGCGCTGTACCGGCTGACCTCTCAGCAGATGTGGCTCCGCTCGTTCGACCGCTCGCGCCGCGACCTGGCCGGCCTGAAGAACCTGACCAGCGACCTCATCGGCCGGTTCGCGCGCGCCGCGGTCTCGGCGACGCGCAACGCATACGGCGGTCAGACGCTCGCCCGCTACAACGCCCACGTCGTCGTGCCGCGCGTCGTCGAGGCCGAGATCGCCGTGCTCAAGGGCATCATGGGTCAGGCGATCGTCACCATCGACGCGCGCAAGGGCGTCTACAAAGAGCAGCGCCGCGTGCTCAAGCGGCTCGCGGACGCGCTCTGGTCGACGGACGCCCTGTGGTCGGCGGGCGCCGATGTGCTCGAGCCCGCGTTCGCCGCAGACTTCGTCGCCTCGACGACCGATGCCGAGCGGGCGCGCGTCGTCGTTGACCAGATCGCCAGCCTGACCGACCAGACCGCGCTGGACTGGCACAACCGGCTGGTGGGGGAGATCGACCCGGCGGAGGTCGGCATCTGGAGTCCCCGGCACGCGCGTCCGGCGGCACGGAGGCGAGCCGAGAGGCAGACGGTCGGCGAAGGGGCCGTCTGATGCCGCGCATCCGGCAGGCCGACGTCGAAGAGGTCAAGACACGCACGAACATCGCGGACATCGTCGGAGAGCGCGTCGCGCTGAAGTCAGCAGGCGTCGGGTCGATGAAGGGCCTGTGCCCGTTCCACGACGAGAAGAGCCCCAGCTTTCACGTGCGCCCGCAGGTGGGCTACTACCACTGCTTCGGCTGCGGTGCCTCGGGTGACGTCTACTCGTTCCTGCGCGAGATGGACCACGTCAGCTTCACCGAGGCCGTCGAGCGGCTCGCCGGCCGCATCGGGTACCCGCTGCACTACGAGGACGGCGGCGCGGCGCCGGAGACGAGCGGCCGCAGCCGGCTGTACGCCGCGAACAGCGCCGCAGGGGAGTTCTTCCGCGGGCAACTGCTGAGCGCCGAGGCCGAGACCGCACGTCGGTTCCTCGGGGAACGCGGCTTCGACGCCGGCGCTGCCGCCCATTTCGGTGTCGGCTACGCGCCCCGGGGCTGGGACGGGATGCTGAAGGCGCTCACCGCGCAGGGCTTCACGCGCGACGAGCTCAGTGCGGCGGGGCTCGTCTCGACAGGTCAGCGCGGAGTGTACGACCGGTTCCGTGGGCGCGTGGTGTGGCCCATCCGCGACGTCACCGGCCAGACCATCGGTTTCGGCGCCCGGCGGCTCTATGACGACGACAACGGGCCGAAGTACCTGAACACTCCCGAGACGCCGATCTACAAGAAGGCGCAGGTGCTTTACGGGCTCGACCTGGCCAAGCGCGACATCGCCCGGGGCGATCCGCGCCGTGTCGTGGTCGTCGAGGGGTACACCGACGTGATGGCCTGCCACCTCGCGGGTGTGACGACCGCGATCGCCACCTGCGGCACGGCGTTCGGGGCGGAGCACATCAAGATGCTGCGCCGCGTGATGGGCGACGACTCCGCCGCCGGTGAGGTGGTGTTCACGTTCGACGGCGATGAGGCCGGTCAGAAGGCGGCGCTGCGCGCCTTCACTGAGGACTCCCGCTTCACCGCGCAGACGTTCGTAGCAGTCGCGCCCGACGGCCTCGATCCCTGCGACCTGCGGCTGCAGCGCGGGGATGCCGCCGTGCGCGGACTCATGGACGCCAAGGTGCCCATGTTCGAGTTCGCCATCGACCGCAAGCTCGCCGGGTACGACCTGTCGACGGTGGAGGGCCAGGTGGGCGCGCTGCGCGCTGCCGCACCGATCGTCGCGGAGATCCGTGACGAGCTGTTGCGCCCCGGTTACGAGCGGGTGCTGGCCCGCCGGCTGGGAATGGATCCGACCGCCGTGCATCAGCAGGTGCAGCGGGCGGCACGGGGTGCGGGAGCGCCGACGCCGCGTCGCGAGCCTGCTGTTGCTGCTGCGGCCGCCGGAGACGCGCCCAGCGCCCGCGTGCGGGTGGCCGACCTGCCGCGCACTGCCGAGGTGGCCCTCGAACGGGACGCGCTGATGGGAGTGCTGCAGTACGGGCACCGCGTGGATGCCGCGCTGCTGACCCGCGCGCTGTCCGAGCCCTTCCGCCAGCCCGCCCTCGAAGCAGTGCGCGAGTCGGTGGCATCCGTCGCCGATCGCACGCGCGTCGGATGGGCGTCGGATGCCGCGGATGCCGTGCGTGAGCCTTACCGGGCTCTCGCGGGGGAGCTGTTGATGATGCCGTTCCCGGCGAAAGACGAGGAGGGCGCGGTGGCGTCTGCCGCGGATCTCTGTCGCCGGCTGATCTTGCGCAGCATCGAGCGGGAGAAGAACGAGCTTCTCGGCGCTGTGCAGCGCGTGCCGGCCGATTCAGTCGGCGGGCGAGCGTTGCGGATGCGGTTGCGCGATCTCGACGTGGAACGCATGCGGTTCGTTGAGTCGTGAGCCGAGCAGACCCGCGAGCAGGCAGGATGGTCACATGCCCGCGCCCAGCCTGAACGCCGTCGACTGCTCCGACCTGGTCATCGACCGCATCGGGCACGGCGGCGTGACGCGTGCCGTGGACGGGGTCACGTTCAGCATCCCGCCAGGCGAGCTGCTGTGTGTCGCGGGGCCCACCGGCTCGGGCAAGTCGACACTGGTCACGGCCCTGGCCGGCATGGGGGATTCGACGCTGAAGGTCGCCGGCGGTCGCGCGCAGGTCTGCGGCGTGAACATACGGCGCCCCGGCCGCAAGCTGCGGGTGCTCACTGCGCTCACCGGTTACGTCGCCCAGGGCGCGGGGGCGTCCCTGCCGCCGCGCCTCACCGTCGGCGAGGTCATCTCCGAACCGGTGACGACGCGTGAGAAGAAGGTGAACACCAAGGCGTTGGCGATCCGGGTCGCGTCGCTGCTCGACGAGCTGCACCTGCCGCTCGGCGCCGCCTCGAAGTTCCCGTACGAACTCAGCGCGGGCATGCGGCAGCGGGTGGCGATAGCGCGCGCCTTCATGCTCGAGCCTCGGGTTCTCATCGCCGACGAGCCGCTGGCCAACCTCGACCTCGAGGTGCGTCCCGTGGTGTTCGACGCGATCACCCGCCGCCGTACCGAGAACGACATGGCAGCGCTGCTCGTCACCAACGACTCCGCATTCATCCGAGAGCTCGATGCCGAGGCTGTGATGCTGCGAGCGGGTCACGTGGTGGCACGCGGGGTGGGGCGCAACCTCGTCTGGGCGCCGAACGCCGAAGCGGATTCGCAGCGCTGACGCGCCACGCCCGGTGGCCGCCCCGGTTTCTG
>JAPSIX010000313.1 GCA_031178475.1 Microbacterium sp.
GGGCACCGCATCCGGCACCACCGGACGGCACGAGGGCTGACTCTCGACGAGCTGGGTGCGCAGGTCGGCATCGCGGGGTCGCAGCTGAGCCTGATCGAGAACGGCAAGCGCGAACCGAAGCTGTCGCTGCTGCAGGCGATCGCGTCCGCCACCGGCACCGACGTCGCCGACCTCATCTCCGGCGAGCCGCCGAACCGGAGAGCAGCGCTGGAGATCGAACTCGAGAAGGCGCAGGCCAGTCCCGTCTTCCGGCAGCTCGGCATCGCCCCCGTGCGGGTGACGAAAGGCACGAGCGACGAGACGATCGAATCGATCCTGGGCCTGCATCGCGAGCTGCAGCGCCGGGAGCGAGAGGCGATCGCCACCCCCGAGGAGGCTCGCCGCGCGAACACGGAGCTGCGGCTGAAGATGCGCGCCCAGAACAACTACCTCCCCGACATCGAGAAGCTGGCCGAGAAGCAGCTCAAGGCGGCCGGTCACGTCTCGGGCGCGCTGACCCACCGCACCGTGAGCATCATGGCCGAGAAGCTCGGCTTCGAACTGCTCTACGTCGACGACCTGCCGCACTCCACTCGGTCGATCACCGACCTCGAGAACGGGCGCATCTACCTGCCCCCGGCATCCATTCCCGGCGGGCACGGCCTGCGCTCGATGGCGCTGCAGGCGATGGCGCACCGCCTGCTCGGGCACACGCGCCCCACCGACTACGCCGACTTCCTGCAGCAGCGCCTGGAGATCAACTACTTCGCGGCATGCTGCCTGCTTCCCGAAACCGCGGGCGTCGCATTCCTGCAGCAGGCGAAGAAGGAGCGCAACCTCGCCGTGGAGGACTTCCGCGACGCGTTCGGCGTCACGCACGAGGCCGCCGCGATGCGGCTGACCAACCTGATGACGCAGCACCTCGACATGCGACTGCACTTCCTGCGCGTGGACGAGAACGGCGCCATCACCCGCGTCTACGAGAACGACGACCTGCCGCTGCCGATGGACATCACCGGCGCCGTGGAGGGCCAGCCCGCCTGTCGGAAGTTCTCTGCTCGGTCGGCCTTCACCCAGCGCAACCGCACCACCGAGCACCACCAGTACACTGACACGCCCTCCGGCACCTACTGGTGCTCGACGCAGACCGGATCCTCCAGCGACGGCGGCTTCTCCATCACCGTCGGCGTGCCCTTCGACGACGCACGCTGGTGGCGCGGACGGGAGACGACCCACCGCGCGCAGTCGTCCTGTCCCGACGAGTCGTGCTGCCGGCGCGCACCGGCGGAGGCGAGCCGCCGCTGGGAGGGGAAGGCGTGGCCGAGCGCCCGGGTGCACACGCACATGTTCTCGCCGCTGCCCCGCGGAGCCTTCCCGGGCGTGGACGACAACGAGGTGTACGCCTTCCTCGACCGCCACGCCGGCGAGTGAGTCCGGGTCACCCCTCGACGAACCGGGTGAAGCGGGCGAGGGCGGATGCCACGGCGTCCTGGTCCACACCGGCCTCGAACGTCTCCGCGCCCGCGGACGACGACCACGTGCCCACCACCCGGCCGCCGTCGACGACGATCGGGCGCACCATCCCGTTCTTGCCCGGCCCGAC
>JAPSIX010000098.1 GCA_031178475.1 Microbacterium sp.
CGCTCGACGATCACGCCGTCCTGCATCACCAGCACGTCGTCCGCGACCGCGGCGACGACATCGAGGTCGTGTGAGACGAACGCCATCGTCAGTCCCCGGTCCCGCCGCAGCCGCTCGAGAAGCTGAAGAACGCGCTCGCGAACAGACGGATCGAGGGCGGAGACGGGCTCGTCGAGGACGAGTACCGTCGGGTCGGCGGCAAGCGCACGGGCGATGGCCGCGCGCTGACGCTGACCACCGGACAGTGCGGCCGGGAGCCGTCCGGCGAATGCCGGATCGAGGTCCACCTCGGCCATCAGCGCGGCGATGCGCCCCGCTTGCGCACTGCGCGGCACCCCGGCCGCCTGCAGGGCCTCGCGCAGCGAACGCTCGATGCTCCATCGCGGATCGAACGCGCCGAGCGGGTTCTGATGGACGAGCTGCACACGCTGGGGCGTGCGCCATCGGATCTCGCCGCTGTCCGGGCGCTCCACGCCCAGCAGCATCCGTGCCAGGGTCGTCTTGCCCGAGCCCGACTCCCCGACGATCCCCAGCGTTCGACCGCGGTGCAGCGCGAAGCCGGCATCGACCACCGCAGGCACGCCGGCGAACGCTTTCGACAGCCCTGCGACCTCCAGCACGGTCTCCCCGCATGCGTCGGCTGGCCGGCGTGGACGATGCCTGCTCGCCGCGATCAGCGCGCGGGTGTACTCCTCGCGCGGCTCCTGCATGACCGTCTGCGTGGGACCCGACTCGATCACGCGGCCGTGCCGCATCACGAGCACCCGGTCGGCGATCCGGCGCACAGCCGCGAAGTCGTGACTGATGAAAAGCACGGCGGTGCCCTGATCGGCGATCGCCCGGACCAGATCGAGAACGCGGGCCTGGACCGTTGCGTCCAGCGCGGTCGTCGGCTCGTCGGCGACGAGGAGCTGCGGCCCGGCTGCCAGTGCCGATGCGATCAGGGCCCGCTGGCGCAGGCCGCCGGACAGCTCGTGCGGATACTGCCGTTCCCGGCGCTGCGGATCCGGCATCCAGACCCGCTCGAGCTGGTCGCGCACACGAGCGCGGAGAGCCGCCCCACGCACCTGAGGCTCGTGCAGGCGGACGGGCTCGGCCACCTCGCTGCCGATTCGCTGCAGAGGGTCCAGTGCCGCGAGCGCGTCCTGCGACACGAGCGCGATGGACCGGCCACGCAGCCGCCGCCATTCGGGTTCCGCGAGCCGGGAGGCGTCGACGCCGCCGACCTCCAGCCGTTCGGAGTCCGCTCGCGCCCGGGTGGGCAGCAGCCCGAGCAGCGCCCGCGCTGTGACCGACTTGCCCGCGCCGGATTCGCCGACGATGGCGACGCACTCCCCCGGTGCGACCGCGAACGACACCCCGTCCACGAGGATGCGTCCACCGACGGTCACTCGCAGGTCGCTCACGTTCACGGCATCCGTCATGTCCACCCCTCGACCCGGGAGCGGAGCGTGCGCCCGACGACCGTCGCGCAGATCACGGTCAATGTGATCGCCGCACCGGGAAAGACCGAGACCCACCAGGCACTGCCCAGCACGTTGCGGCCGCCGGCGAGCATGAGCCCCCACTCGGGCGACGGCTCGCCCGGGCCCAGCCCGAGAAAGCTCAGCCCGGCGGCGGCGAGGATGCTGGAGCCGATCCCGATCGTGGCGAGGATGCTGAGCGAGCCGAGCACCCCGGGAGCCACGTGCCGTAGGAAGGCGCGAGCGCGCGGGACACCGAGGATCCGTGCTGCCTCGACGTGCTCTGCGACGGCAAGCGTGCGGGTGCGCGTGCGCGCGAGGCGGATGTACACCGGTACGGCAGCGATGGTCACCGCCAGCGCGACGTTGGCGTGTCCTGGCCCGAGCAGCGCGACGATCACCAAGGCGATGAGGAACTCGGGGAACGCCAGCAGCACGTCGGTGAGCCGCATGATCACCGCGTCCGCCGCCCGTGGGGCGACACCCGACAGCGCCCCCACGACAAGCCCGGTGCACAGGGCGAGAGTGGTGGCGAGCAGCCCGATTCCCACCGATGCGCCCGTGCCGTGCACGACCCGTGCGAACACGTCACGGCCGCTCTGGTCGGTGCCGAACGGACGGGCGGCACTCGGCGCCTGCAGGGCGGCGCGCACGTCGGTCTGCAGCGGGTCGTGCCATGCGAGCAGGCCGGGAGCCAGCGCCGCGACCGCGATGAGGGCGAGGAAGGCCGTGCACACCCAGAACGCGGCGCCGAGCGGGCGGCGCTTGAGAGCGCGGCCGGGTCGACGGGTGGGCGAGAGCAGGGTCATCGGCGCTCCCCCAGTTCGGGCGCTGCGACGAACGCGGTCGCCCTGCGCAGGCGCGGGTCGAGCAGGGGATGCAGCAGCTCGACGATCACGTTGACGACGACGAACACGATGGCGCTCAGCATGATCACGCCCGTCACCACCGGCAGGTCACGGTCGGTGATCGCCGAGAGTGTGACGCTGCCGATGCCGGCGCGGGCGAACACCGTCTCGACGAGCACGGCGCCGCCCAGCAGCGAGCCGACGAGGTACGCCGTCAGGGTGAGTGCACCCGCAGCGCCGTGCCGCAGGGAATGACGCAGCGTGAGCCACGCGGGCCCGGCACCGCGCGAGCGCACCGTCTCAGCGAACGGCTGCCGCTCGGCGTCGTCGATCCCGTCGCGCAGCACCTGTCCGATGAGGGCCGCGACCGGCAGGGCGAGTGTGAGCGCGGGCAGCACGATGGTGGCGGGGTTGCGGGTGCCAGCGACGGGGAACCAGCCGAGACCGAACGCGAACACCGCCAGCAGCACGAGACCGATCCAGAAGACCGGTGATGACAACACGATCAGCTCGACGGTCACGGCCGCGACGCGCGCAAACCCGCGCCGCGTCAGCAGCGCGGCCGCGAGCGCGATCACGACGGCGATGAGCAGCGCCGTCGCAGTCAGCTGGATCGTGGGGCCGAGCTGGCGACCGATCACCTCGACCACCGGCATCCGCAGCTGGTACGACTCGCCGAGGTCGCCGCGCAGCAGCCTGGTCAGGAAATCCGCGTACTGCTCGAGGTGGGGCCGGTCGAGGCCGAGGTCGGCGCGGATGGCCTGCTTGGTCTCCTCGCTGACCTGCGCCTGCGGCCCGAGCATGACCGATACCGGGTCGCCAGGGATGACGCGGAACGCCAGAAAGGCCAGCGTCGCCGCACCCCACAGCACGACGACGACGGATGCCAACAGGCCCCCGACCCGGGTCAGCGCACGGCGCACGGCCTCACCCGGCGGGCTCAGCGGCTCACGGTCGCCGCGTAGAACAGCGGACGGCCGTACAGGTCGTAGCCGAGCCCGTCGACGGCGTCGTCCACCGCGGTGATCAGCGATGGCGTGTACAGCGGCACGATCGCCACGTGCTCGGCGTTCCACTGCTGCAACTCGGTATAGACGGCGTTGCGCGCGTCGACATCCGTGGTGCTCAGTCCCTCTTCCAGGAGCGCGTCGACTGCGGCATCCTTCACCTGCGAGGCGTTCTGGAACCCCTCGCTGCCCAGGTGGCTGCGCAGCAGGTCCGGGTCGACGCCCGAGAAGCCCCAGTCGGTGATGTCGAACGTCTTCGGCCCGTACTGCTCGTTGTAAGCGCCGGGCTCGAGCGCTTCGCGGGTGATCTCGAAGCCGACCTCGGCGAGATCCGACTGGATGGCGTTGGCGAGGGCCGTGCGGTCGTCGGGGATGGGGGTCCAGGCGATCCAGCGGGCGGACAGCCGTTCGCCGCCCTTCATGCGGATGCCGTCGGCGTCGCGCTCCGTCCACCCGGCTTCGTCGAGCAGGCGGTTCGCCTCGTCCTGGTCGAACGGCCACGATCCCTCCAGCGAGGCGTCGTAACCGGGAGTGGACGAACTGAGGACGCTCCAGGCACGCGGGAACTGCCCGTGGAAGATCTCCTCGACGGCGGCGTCGACGTCGATGGCACGCGAGAACGCCTGACGCACCTTCTGGTCGGCGAACACCCCGTGCGCCTCGTTCAGGAACAGCGAGTAGGGCATGCCCGGGTATTCGATCGACTCGACCGTGAGCGACTCGTCGAGACCGGCGGCGATGTTCGGCGGCAGCTGGCTGGCCATGTCGGCCTCGCCGGATTCGATGACGCCGGCGCGGACCGATGCCTCGGGCAGCAGCTGCACACGCAGCGTCGCGATCTCGGGCGCCTTCTCGCCGTGCGGTCCCCAGGCGTAGTCGTCGTTGCGGGTGTAGACGATCTCCTGATCGGGCGTGTACTCGGTCAGCTCGAACGGTCCGGTGCCGACGTTGACCCCTGGTCCGCCCGCCTTCAGCCTGTCGCCCGACTCCGCGATGGCCTTCGGCGAGTAGAAGCCGAGCTGGGCGGTGCTGGCGGCCTGCAGGAAAGGAGCGTAGGGGCTGCGGAAGTGCACGGCGACGGTGTGCTCGCCGAGCACCTCGGTGCTCTCGTACAGGTCGCCGCCGAGCATGCTGGCCGCCTGCGCGGATGCGGTCTCGGGGTCGATGATCCGGTCGAAGTTCGCCTTCACGGCTTCGGCGTCGAACGGCTCGCCGTCGTGAAAGGAGACGTCGTCGCGCAGCTCGAACGTATAGGTCGTTCCGTCTTCCGAAACCGTCCAGCTCTTGGCGAGCCAGGGAGAGAACGTGCCGTCGGCCTCCTGGAAGACGAGGGAGTCGAGCACCTGGCGCTGCACCATCGCCGACACGTCGAGCTGGCTGGTCTGCGGGTCCATGTGGGCGGCCGACAGGTTCGCTCCCTCGATCGCCCAGACCAGCTCGGCGTCGGGATCCGGCTCGCCCGAGCCGCTGGTGGCCGGGGCGCTGCAGGCGCTGAGCACGAGAGCGGAGGCTGCGGCGAGCGCAGCGAAGGGCAGGAGTCGACGCGCGGGGCGGACAGGCATGAGCGACCTCGGAAGGGAAGCGGATGGGGAACATCTCATGCTACCCGCGGTTTGTTGCACCGGGTCGAAGAGGTGCCTCCGATACCCCCGCAGGGCCGACTCGGTAGACTGGCCCGACAACCCACACTCAGGCACGCTCACACAGTGCCGCACACATCGCTCAAGGAGACCTTCATGTCCACGATCCCCGACAAGCCCGCCCTCGAAGGTCTCGAAGCGAAGTGGGGTGAGCGCTGGTCCGAGCAGGGTACGTACCTCTTCGATCGCGCCCGTGCCACGGCATCCGGTCGGCAGGGCGTGTACTCGATCGACACGCCGCCGCCGACGGCATCCGGCAGCCTGCACATCGGTCACGTGTTCTCGTACACGCACACCGACATCAAGGCCCGTTTCGAGCGCATGCGCGGACGCAGCGTGTTCTACCCGATGGGCTGGGACGACAACGGCCTGCCCACCGAGCGCCGCGTGCAGAACTACTACGGGGTGCGCTGCGACCCGTCCCTCCCCTACGACGCCGACTTCACGCCGCCGTTCGAGGGCGGCGACAACAAGTCCAGCCGGGCCGCCGATCAGGTGCCGATCAGCCGCCGAAACTTCATCGAGCTGTGCGAGAAGCTGACCGTCGAGGACGAGAAGCAGTTCGAGGCGCTGTTCCGCCAGCTCGGTCTGAGCGTGGACTGGAGCCAGACGTACCGCACCATCTCTGACGACACGATCCGGCAGAGCCAGCTGGCGTTTCTGCGCAACCTCGAGCGTGGCGAGGCGTACCAGTCGCTGGCGCCGACGCTGTGGGACATCGACTTCCGCTCGGCGATCGCACAGGCCGAGCTCGAGGACCGTGATCAGCCGGCCGCCTTCCACCGCATCGCGTTCCACAAGAGCGACGGGTCCGGCGACATCCACATCGAGACCACCCGCCCCGAGCTGCTCGCGGCGTGCGTCGCGCTCGTGGCGCACCCCGACGACGAGCGCTACCAGCCGTACTTCGGCAAGACGGTGCGCACCCCGCTGTTCGACGTCGAGGTGCCGGTGCTGGCCCACCACCTCGCGCAGCCCGACAAGGGCTCCGGCATCGCCATGATCTGCACCTTCGGTGACGTCACCGACATCGTGTGGTGGCGCGAACTCGACCTGCCCAACCGCACCATCCTCGGCAAGGACGGGCGGGTGCTGGCCGACGCCCCCGAGGCGATCGAGACGGATGCCGCGAAGGCGGCGTACGCCGAGCTCGCCGGCAAGACGGTGTTCAGCGCCCGCAAGCGGGTGGTGGAGCTGCTGGAGGAGTCCGGCGAGCTCCTCGAGGTGTCGAAGTCGTTCACCCACGCCGTGAAGTTCTTCGAGAAGGGCGACCGCCCGCTCGAGATCGTCTCCACCCGGCAGTGGTACATCCGCAACGGGGCCCGCGACACCGAGCTGCGCGACGAGCTCATCGCCAACGGACGCGAACTCACCTGGCATCCGGACTTCATGCGGGTGCGCTACGAGAACTGGGTGGGCGGGCTGACCGGCGACTGGCTCATCTCGCGCCAGCGCTTCTTCGGTGTGCCGATCCCCATCTGGTACGCGCTGGACGAGAACGGCGAGCGCGACTACGACCGGGTTCTCGTGCCGGATGCCGGGCAGCTGCCGATCGACCCGACCACCGACGTGCCCGCCGGGTA
>JAPSIX010000314.1 GCA_031178475.1 Microbacterium sp.
ACGCTTCCGGCATCCGTCGTCGACGACCTCGAGAACGCCCTCGACGCCGCAGCCCGCGCCGTCAGCCAGGCGGTCAGCGCGCCGTAGGCGCGACCACCCTCCGCACAACCCCGCAGATCTGCCTGATCTCGCACACGCGAGCCGGAATGTCTGCGGGGTTGTGCAGATCTGCGAAGTCGCGTCGAGCGGCCGGCGCAGCTTGCGTCTCAGCCCCGCACTGCCCGCCACGCACGCGCGAGCCGCGTGGCCCCTTCCACGAGCGATGCCTCGTCCACTTCGGAGTACGACAGCCGCACGTATCCGCGGAAGCCGTCGCCGAACCATTCGCCGCGCTGGTAGGTCACGCCGAACTCCTGCGCCGTGTCGAACACCCGCCCGAAATCGAGGTCGCCGCCCATCCGCGCCCAGAGGAAGAACCCTCCGGCGGGGTCGGTGAAGTCGATCGCTTCGCCGAACTCGGCACGCAGCGTCGCACCGAGGGTTGTCGCCTTGCGCGCGTACACGGCGCCCGCGGCGGCGATCGACGGGTCGAGGCGCGGATCGCGCAGCATGCGCGAGACGACGTCCTGCAGCACTCCGCTGGACTGCCCGTCGAGCCGGTTGCGCAGTTTCGTGTAAGGAAGAACGAGCCGCTCCGGCAGCACCAGCCAACCGAGCCGCAACCCGGGACCCAGCGTCTTGGAGAAGGTGTTCACCCCGATCACGCGGTCGGACTGCCGCAGCGCGGCACGTTCGGGCACCACGGTGCCGGGGAAAGCGATCTCGCGGTAGGGGTCGTCGGCGATGACCGTGAACCCGTAATGCTCGGCCAGCTCGACCAGCCTCGCCGCCGCCTGGTCGGAGAGCATCGGTCCGCTGGGGTTGTGGAAGGTCGGCACCGTGAACACGGCGGCCGGTCGCAGTCCACCGCGCAGTCGCTCGGCGAGAACTTCGACATCCAGCCCGGCGGGGCCGACCGGAACGGGCACGGCGTCGGCGCCGACGAGGTCGAGGGTGCGCAGGAAGAGCGGGTAGACGGGGTCGTCGACCACGATGACGTCACCGCGGTCCAGTGTGCCGAGAGCCGCGAGCGCCAGGCCGTGCGCGCCGCCGTTCGTGATGAGGATGCGGTCGGGTGAGACGCCCTCGCGCTCACCCAGCGCGGCGCGCAGCGCGGCGGTGCCGGCCGCGGGCGAGTATCGCAGCACGTCGCGGAAGCCGTCCTGCGTCGTCGCCTCTGCGGCGGCATCCCGGTACACCTCCACGGGCAGCACCGCGGTGTCGGGGTTGCCGCCGCCGAGGTCGATCGTGGACGCGCCGATGCGGATCAGCGTCGCATCACCGAAGCCCTGCCTCTCGGGCAGTCCCGCGAGCAGGGCGCTGGTCCGCAGGCTCCGGTCGTTCTCGTCGCTCATCGCGTCGTTCCTTTCCCTGATTCCGTCGAAGCGGATGCCGGCTGCGCCGGGTGCGGCCGCAGCGGGTGCAGTCGCGGATCCTCGTCGCCGTCGATGTCGCGCGCCGCGAGTTCCGCGAGCAGCGGCGCCAGCGTCATGCCGCTGTGCGTCACCAGCACATGGATGCCGGGAGCCACCGC
>JAPSIX010000315.1 GCA_031178475.1 Microbacterium sp.
GAGTGGAAGTCGCGGTTCAGCCGCGTGAACATGTGCGCGTCGAAGTGGTCGAGCAGCCGCGCCATGCGCTCGTTGATCTCCTCCGCCCGCACGAGGGCCTGCTCGTCCAGATGCGGAGCGGAGAGCGCAGTGGCTGCACCCTCGACGATGCCCAGCGTCTGCATCGTCTGCGCGTACTCGTTCTCGTCGACGAGCGAGACCCGGGCCCCGACGTTGCGCTCGAACGTCACCAGACCTTCGGCTTCGAGCCGGCGGATCGCCTCGCGCACCGGCACGACGCTCATGCCGAGCTCGTCGGCGATCGAGCCGAGCACCAGCCGGTAGCCGGGCCCGAACACGTGACCGGAGATGCGCGAGCGGATCCAGGCGTACGCCTGCTCGGACTTGCTGCCCTGGCGCGTGAGCGTGCTCACTTCGACTCCCTTCGGTCGCTCAGTGCGGCGCATGCGCCCCGCTCGCTCTCGTAGCGCTTGCGCCACTCGGGGCTCATCGGAAACAGCCCGTCGACCGGGTTGCCGGCCGCAACCTGCTCGGCGATCCAGGCGTCCTCGCGCTCCTGGTCGAGCGCGGCGTCGGCGACCTCCTCGGCGAGATCGGCCGGAATCACGATCACGCCGTCACCGTCGCCCACGATGACGTCGCCCGGCTGCACGGTCGCGCCGCCGCACGCGATGGTGACGTCGACGTCCCACGGCACGTGCCGCCGGCCCAGAACCGACGGGTGCGCGCCGCGCGAGAAGACCGGCAGGCCGATCTCGGCGACCGCGTCGAAGTCGCGCACCCCGCCGTCGGTGACCACTCCGGCCGCGCCGAGAGTCTTCGCGCGCAGCGCCAGGATGTCGCCGAGGGTTCCGGTGCCCGCCTCGCCGCGCGCTTCGATCACGATGATCTCGCCCTCGCGCACCGCGTCGAACGCGCGCTTCTGCGCGTTGTACCCACCGCCGTGGGTCTGGAACAGATCCTCACGGGCGGGCACGAACCGCAGGGTCTTCGCGGTGCCGACGATCTTGACACCGGAGATGTTGGCGGAGACGCCGTCGATGAAGCACGAGTGCAGCCCGCGCTTGCGCAGCTGGCTGGACAGGCCGGCCGTGGGGGCGGCTTCGAGCTTGGTGCGCAGTTCGGCAGAAAGTCCACCCGGCTGGGTCCCTGAGTCCGTCGAAGGGCCGGCGGGCGACAGGCCCGCGGCATCCCGGGAACCCCAGGCCTCCTCGCGCTGCACGTCGTCGACGGAGGGCAGTGAGCCGAGAGCCGGATCGAACGGGATCTCGCCCTGCACGACGGTCGTGCGCAGCCGGCCCGAGGTGGGCGCGCCCGCGGCATCCGGCGCATCCACCTCGATCTCGACGACGTCGCCGGGCATGATGACCGAGGACCCGGCCGGCGTGCCGGTGAGGATGACGTCGCCCGGCTCGAGGGTGAAGTGCTGCGACAGGTCGGCGACGAGCTGGGGGAGCGGGAACAGCAGACCGGCGGTCGTGTCGTCCTGGCGGAGCTCGCCGTTCACCCAGGCGCGCACGCGCAGGCCGGCGGGGTCGACGGCCGAGGCGTCGATGAG
>JAPSIX010000099.1 GCA_031178475.1 Microbacterium sp.
CCGGGTGAGCGGTGACGGCAGGCGGCGTCTCGATCGGGTCCGCCCCGCCAGGGGGCGTCGCCGAGCCGGTGACCGTGTTGCGCAGTGTCTGCCCGCCCGCGTCGCCGTCGACGGTCACAGAGTAGGTGATCGTCACGGTCTCACCGACTGCCAGCGTGCCGCCCCAGCGCAGTTCGTCATCCACGAACACCGGAGCGGCCGTCGCGGAACCGTTGATCAGCGCCTCCGCATCGTCGTTGTAGACGGCATGCGGAAGCACCCCTGACAGCGTGTCGGTGATCTGCACCGGTGCGAGCTCGGTCTCACCCGTATTCACGGCCGTGACCCTGTAGGTGATGACGCTGCCCGGGTCGACCGCCGTGCCGACGGCCGGGGCCGCCGTCTTCGAGACCGAGAAGCCCGGCTCGTTGACCGGGTTGTCCGTGGTGACGGACGGCGGGTGGATCGTGGCTCCTCCGGGCGGAGTCGCCGCTGCGGTGACCACGTTGACCAGGCCGGCACCGGCTGCGGAGGACGCCACCGTCACCGAGTAGGTGACCGTCACGGTCTCACCCGGTGCGAGCGGCCCGCTCCACCGGATGCTGTCGCCGTCCACGACCGGCGCTTCGACCGTGGCACCCTGGACCGCGGCGATGACGTCGCCGTTGTAGGAGGCGTGTGCGAGCACGCCGGACAGATCGTCGACGATCTCGACCGGGTCGAGCACGGTCTCGCCGGTGTTCGTGCCGGTCACCGTGTAGGTGAGGATCGCACCGGGGTCGACGGCCGTTCCGGATGCCGGGTCGACGCTCTTCGACACATCGAAGCCGGGTTCGTTCACCCGATGCTCGGTGGTGACGACCGGAGGCGTGATCGGCGCACGCGGTGAGGTCGGGCTGTCCGGATCGCTCGGGTCAAGCGGCATCCGCGGCGTCGCGACGCCGGATGCCGAATTGCGCAGCACCTCGCCGCCTGCTTCGCCGCCCACCGTCACCGAGTAGGTGATCGTGACGTGTTCCCCGGGCGCGAGCGCTCCCGTCCAGTTCAGAGTGCCGTCGGCGACCTCCACGGATCCGAGTGTGGCGCGCGCATCGTCGTTGTATTCAGCGTTCGCCAGCACGGCCGACAGGTTGTCGGTGATCGATGCCGGATCGAGCAGGGTGCCGCCGGTGTTGGTGCCCGTGACCGTGTAGGCGATCGTGTCGCCCGGATTCACGCCGACGCCTGAGCCCGGTTTCGCGGTCTTCGCGATGACGAAGCCGGATCCGATGACCGGATGCCGGGTCTCGGCGGCAGGCGGGGTGATCGGCGAGCCGGGGATAACCGGACCTTCGGGGTTCGCCGGATCAGGAACGACCGGGGTGGCCGAGCCTGTGGCGACGTTGTGTAGGACCGCGCCGGAGGCGGTCTCGTCCACCGTCACCGAGTAGGTGATCGTGACCGACGCGCCGGCAGCGAGCGTGCCGTTCCATCTCAGCGTCTCACCCGAGACGGCGGCGGTGCCGGCGGAGGCGGCGACGTCGTCGTTGTAGTCGGCGTGCGCCAGTACGGCGGACAGATCGTCGGCGATCGTGGCGGGAGTGAGCGCGGTGGCGCCCATATTCGTCGCTATCAGCCTGTACGTGACGCGGTCGCCGGGTTCGACGGCGCTGCCGGGTGCCGGGTCGGCGGTCTTCGCGATGTCGAATCCGGCCACGGGGTGTTCGGTACTCGCCGCGGGCGGCTCGACTGGTGGAAGGCCGGGAGGCGTGCCCGACGCCGTCACGCGGTTCTCGATGCTCTCGCCTACCGCGTCGTCGTTCACGATGACCGTGTAGGTGATGGCGACCACCTGGCCGGGGGAGAGCGCCCCCGTCCACGTGAGGTCGCCCCCGTCGATCGTGGCTGCGCCGGTCGTGACGGGCTGACCGTCGATCTCGGTCACCACATCGCCGTGGCGCTTCGCCGACGCCAGGACGTCGCCCAGGTCGTCGGCGATCACGACCGGGTCGAGCCCGGCGTTGCCGGTGTTCTCGGCCTCCACCGTGTAGACGATGGTGTCACCCGCGCGGACGGGCGTGCCGTCGGCGATGCTGGACGACTTGCGCAGATCGAGCCCGGGCGCGGGGTGCGCCTTGGCGTCGTTCGTGATCGTGCAGGTGACGTTCTCGCCGGTCGGGGTGTCGGGGAAATCCAGCTGCCACGATGGCCCGTTCCCCGTGGTGGCGACCGCAGTGCCCGCGGAGTCCACGCACACGATCGAGGAGGTGTAGTTGGTGAGGTCGGCACCAGCCGCTTCCGCCTCCGACAGGGTGTAGCGCTCACCCGGCGCGACGAAGACAGGTCCCGCGACGACGGACTGCAGTCCGGTCGCGGTGCCGGTGGTGGTCACCTTGCGGTCGACATCGATGGAACCGCCCGCGATGTCGAGGGTGAACTGATCGCCCTCTTGATAACGGTCGACGACGTTCTTCTGCAACGTGAGCGTGTTCGGGAACGAGCAGCTCGCCAGATCCGTGTTGCCGAAGCGGCCGGTGCTGATGCTGCGCGTGAGGGATCCAGTCGAGAGGTCGACCTCGCTGATCGAGTTCGACTGCGAGATGAACAGCTTGCCGTTCGCACCGAACGCGATGCCGTTGCCCTGCGTCCCGGCGGGGAGCTGGGCGACGTGGGACACGGGGACGTCGTCCATGCCGGCCGTGGTGGGCAGGTCGTCGGGCTGCACAACGAAGATGTCACGCTCGGCGAGGACGTACAGTTCGCCGTTGGCTCCGAACGCCATATCGCCGTTGCCGGCGATCCCGGTGTTGAGCACACCCACCTGGCCGATGGCCGTGCCGGTGACCGGGTCGAACGCGCCGAGGTAGGACTCTGCTCCGCTGCCCGCGTAGTAGTAGATGCCGGTCGTCGAACTGACCGCTCCGCGTATCACCGTGCCGGGCACACGCGGGTCGCCGAGCGGCCGGGTATCAGTGGTGTCGGTTTCGCCGTCGTACACGGCGATTCGCTTGCTGCCTCCCGAGGAGCCCGACGAGTTGTCGAGCGTGTAGCTGTACCGGCCGTCTGCGCTGATGCCCAGCGCATTGGCACGCTGGCCCGCCGCGTGCTCGGGGCCCAATGAGCCGGCACCGGAGAGATTCACCGTGCGGATCTCACCGCTGTTGGAGACCGTATAGATGGTGTCGGCGTCACAGGTGAACGGCGCGGCGCTGGCGGCAGGAGCGCCGAAGCCCAGCCCGGCGGCCACCAGCGACGTCCCGGCGACGGCCAGCGCGGTCGAGGCCGCACCCCATCTTCTGACGCTCCCGGACGCGGCCCTCATCACCCTTCCCGGGCGCGCTGACGCGCCGTGCGGATGAGGACTCGCCCCCTTTCTCAAGAATCTCCCCATGTGCTCTCTCCCCTTCTTGCGGACACACGTCCGCTTCACGCGGACTCGTGTCCGCCCGATCGATCGGTGTCTGCCGAGAACGCTCTCGGTCACCGGCGGCGGCAGGTGCACGCCACGGAGTGCGGCAGTCGGGTGACGCAGCCGCACGAAGCCCAATCCTGTGCGGGGCACTACGGCGAGGCACAGCAGTCGACGCGAAGATTACCCATGGCTTACCCAGCGACCGCCCGGCGCAGCGGCGCGGATGCCGCGGTTCTGGCCGACGACCCTTAGGCTCGGCATGCACGGTGCTCGGCGTGCACGGCGCTCTCGCCCGCCGTGCAGTGGCAAGAGGGAATCAAGATGACTTCTGATCGCGACCTCGCGTCGCCGGACGTCGGGCTTCAGCATTTCGCTCCCACGACCCGCATCCCGACATTGGCTCGCCACCGGCTCAGCGCAACGGCACTGTCGGACACCACGGCGATCGTGTTGTTCTGCGGCGGCGCCGGGACCGGAAAGACGGTCGCGGCCGCCTCCGCTGCAACTGCTCTCGCCGACGTCGGCGCAGAATCGGTGTGGGTGCGGTTCCGCAGCGGAGACGAGGCGGCCGACGGGCTGTGGTCGCGCCTCCTCTCCGCCCTGTCCGGCGCCGGGGCTATCCCCGCCGGGTCAACGCTGGACGCTCTCTGTCGCGGCGGGACAGCGACGGCCCGATCTTCCGCCATCGCCGACGCCCTCGCTGATGCCCTCGCTCGGCGTCGTTCACCCCTGGTGCTGCTCCTCGACGACCTTCACCATGCCGCGGACGACGAGGCACTCGGTGCGCTGGTCGACGTCCTCGCAGAGAGCGCCGCACTGAGATTGATCGCGACGTCACGGCGTGATCTGCCCGCGCTGACCGGGGCCCTGGCGCGGGCGCGACTCGGGGTCCACGTCGTCGGAGAGGACGAGCTGGCCTTCACCGCAGCCGAGATCACCGAACTGCTCCGCGTCCGCGTGCCTGAGCTCGACGAGGAGAGCATCCCGGCCGCTTCGTCGGCGCTGCACCGCGAGTCCAGAGGCTGGCCGCTGGCCACGAGCGCCCTCATCGCCGAGCAGCGCTCCGGACGCCTATCCCGCCCTCAGTCGCATGGCCGTTTCATCCGCAGCTACGTCGAACGTCTTCTCCGCAGGCGTGACCACACCGGGCGGCGGATGCTCCTGGCATCCGCTCTGCTCAGCGAGACCTCACCCGCACTGCTCGCCGGCATGCTCTCGTGCGAGGAGGCCGACGCCCTGTTGTTCTACGAACGCCTCGATGAGGGCGGGCTGACGTACTGGGAGGACGGCGACGGCGTCCGCTGGTACCGCCACCACGATCTCATCCGGGAGGAGCTCGCCCGACGAGCCAGGGTCGAGCTCGCCCCCGCCGAGTACCTTCGTCTGCACCGGCGGGCTGGGACCGCACTGCGTGAGACGCGGCCACGGGAAGCCACGCAGGCCGCCATCGTGAGTGAAGCCTGGGGTCTTCTCACCGAGCTCCTGCTCACCAACCCCATGCAGTCGCTGCTGCACCACGGGTTGGTCAGCAGCGAAGAGCATCGGCTCCGCAACATCCCGCAGCACGTTCGGGACGAGCATCCCGTGATCGGCGCGTTCGCGCTGTTCGACGAGTACCTCTCCGCCACCGGGCGATTCCAGCAGAGTCTGAACCGGGTGCGGCTCGCGCTCGGTCCGGGTCTCGCCGCAGCGGCGGCGAAACCCGGGCTCCCGGGCGCGGTGGCAGCGGTGCTGCGCATGACGGTCGCACGGCTGGGAGGGCATGAAGAGCTGAGTGTACGCATGGCGGTCCGCGCGCTGGAGGGGCTGTTCGCACTACCCACCGCGCAGCGAGACCACATCATCCGCGCCATCCCCATGGCGCTCAGCCAGCTCACGATCACCTTCCTGTACGCCGACCGTTTCGACGACGCGGAGCGAAGCCTCACGCTGCTGCATGACGCCGCAGAACACCGGGTGCTCCAGGACGGGCCGGACGCGCACACGCACTTCCAGGGCGCCGCGGGCGCCGTCGCGGTTGCCGACCATTTTCGCTCGCACGCAGCCGCGCTCGCCGCCTTCTCGGCCGCCTGGCGAGGGGACATGCCGTTGGCTCGTCAGCGCGTGGCGCTCTGCGAGTCGCGGCGCCTGCCGGTGGGTTGGCACGACTCGTACATCGGTGCCGGGTACCGCCTCGCCGCGGCGCTCTGCGAACTGGACCGAGCGCCGCGAGATCCGGACGCGCTCGCGGCGGCGGCCACGCACCGCGCGGCGCTCGCACCGCACGAGGCGACCATCGAGCACTGGCCGTACCTCATCTGGATCGACGCGACGATCGCAGCCCTGCGTCACGGGCCGGTCGAGGCGCTCTCCCTGCTGGCCGCGGAACTGGACCGCGACCGGCGGCGCGGGCCGGCGAAGACGACACCCCGCCGGCACCTGCTCGCAATCCGGGAGCGGCTGCGCTGGTTGGCGTGGCGCACCGCCGCGGTGTCGAACTCCTCCGCGCGGCCGGATCTGGCCGACGTGTACACCGGTCTTGCTGCACGCGATCCTGTCTTCGCGCAGCGGGCGCTCAACAGCGTCTTGAACGCGCGGGGCGGCACCCACCACCCGAGAGTGCGCGTCGAGGCGCTGCTGCTGCAGGCCATGTGCGCGCTCGATGCCGGCGATGAGAGCGAGGCCGCGGCCTCGGCTCGTCTCGCCGTCGACCTCGCATCGAGGTTCCAGCTGAACCTGCCCTTCTGCAGTCTGCCGAGGGATCGGCTCGAAGCGCTGAGCCTGCTCGCATCCGGCATTCCGGTTGAGCTCGGTCACTGCAGGCCGGCCGCGGTTCGCGACGGCGCGGCCCTCCTCAGCCCTGCCGAGCTGCGGGCGCTGCAGGGCATCGCCGACCACCAGCAGGTGGCTGTCGCCGCACGTGCTCTGTCGGTCAGCGCACACACCATTCGACAGCACCTCAAGTCGGTCTACCGCAAACTGGGGGTGCACAACAGGGCGGATGCTCTCCGTGCTGCCCGCACGCACGGCATCCTGGCGGAGCCGACGTCCGGGCCCAAGGGCGACGGCTAGGACGCGAGCGGTGCCCAGACGATGATCACGCAGGTCAGCATTCCGGCGA
>JAPSIX010000100.1 GCA_031178475.1 Microbacterium sp.
CCGTAGGCGAGATAGCGGGTGCGGCGGGCGACATCTCCGCCGAGCACGATCCGCTCGCCGCCGCCCGCCTCGACCACAGCGGCCGTGAGCGCGAGCAGTTCGGCATCCGATCGGGTCTTGGACCTCGCGAAGCCGTCGTAGCCGAGGTAGGCGCCGCGCTCGGCGAGTGAGGCGTGCAGCCCGGCATCCGGGTCGCGGTCGGCGTGGGCGAGCACGACGCGATCGGATGCCACACCCTCGGCTCCCAGCAGGTCGAGCACCTCGTGCGCGGCGGTGCAGAACTCGAGGTGCACCATGATCGGCGCGCCGGTCGCGCGGTGCGTGGCCGCCAGGGCGATCAGCGTCGTGCGCTCGAAGGGGCTGATCCGCCAGTAGTCGACGCCCCCCTTCAGCATCCCGGCGCGCACCGGTTCGCCGGTCGGTGTCATCGCGCGCTCGCCGCCCGGGTCGTCGTCGCTCACCGGCATCCCGTCGCTCACCTCGCGAGTGAACAGCGCGGTCAGCCGCGCCTCGTCCCAGGAGTGCGTCGGATGAGACGCGGGGTAGTGCGCCTCGCGGTGCCGCCCGGTTGTGGCAACGACGGCGAGACCCGTCGCCGCGCTGATCCGTGCCACCGCCGACGAGTCGCGACCGAGCCCGAACGGGGTGGCATCCACCATCGCCTCGAATCCGCTCGCCTTCAGCGACGCGGCCTCTTCGCCCGAGGCGTGCTCGTCGTCCAGCTCATCGCCGGGCAGCAGAGGCGAGACCTGGAAAAGGTGCTCGTGGTAGTTCACGCGGCCCAGCGACGCCGGGTCGACATCGCCCAGGACCGTGCGAACGACGCTCATCAGCGCACCGACTCCGCGGCCTCGGCCAGCTGCTCCACCACGGGCGGGGTCAGGTCGATCTCGAACACGTCGGCGACGACCTGCGACCAGCCGTGGATGAAGTAGCGCCAGCCGTCTTCGACGTGCAGACCGCGTGCCGCCTGCTGCGCGAGCGCCTGGTGCATGAACTCCAGCGACCCGCGGTAGTTGAACTCCCACACCCACGCAGCCTCGGGGAAGACGACCGCGTCGGTGAGCGGGGAGCCGGGGCGGTCCTTGCCGAGGCCCGTGGCGTTCGCGATGACCGAACCGGCCGGGGCGGCCGCCACCACGGCATCCGCCTGCTCGGGGGTCTCGGTGACCACGTACTGGATCAGGCCTTCGAGTGTGCCGTGCTGACGGTGCACCTCACGGAGGTGGTCGAGCTTGTCCTGTGATCGGGCGGTCACCGTCACCCGCGCCGGTGCGTCGGCCCGCTCGGCGAGCGCCCAGCTGAGCGCGGTGCCGGAGCCACCCGCGCCGAGGATGACCACCTCGGCGCCGGTGCGGGCGAAGTGGTCGGCGGGGAGGAAGTCGTTCAGCGCCAGGTCGACGGTGATGGGGTCCTTGGCGCGGCCGATCAGCTTCGCTCCGCGCTTGGAGATGCTCGAGATCTCGGCGCACGACACCGCGAACGGGTCGAGCTCGTCGAACAGGTCGGATGCTGCCGCGTAGACGTTCATCTTGTGCGTCGTCACCAGCGCGCCGCGGTGGTGCGGGTCGTCGCGGATCTGCTCCACCATCGCCCGGTACTGCGCGGGTTCGGCATCCATCGGCAGGTCGTGTCCGACGAGGGTGCGCGTCGGCAGGCTGAGGATGTCGGCCCACAGCGGGAACACCTTCATGATCGATGACGACGCGGTGGTCACGCCGACGAAGCCCATGTAGTCGTCGGTGGGAGTGGTGGTCATTGCGGCTCTCCTAGCGGGTCACGAGGTGGGCGGGTGCGTCGCCGCGCAGCACGGCGATGACATCGTCGAGCGACATCCGGCCCATGTTGTCGACGGCCTGGGTGGTCTGCGCGCCCAGGTGAGGGGTCACGATCACGCGGTCGGCGAGATCGTCGGCGAGAAGCGGGCTGGCAGAGGCCGCCGTGTCGCCCGCGAGGGTGTCGGCGGCGTACGCCGACAGGATGCCGTCGCGCAGCGCGTCCGCGAGGGCGTCTTCATCCACGAGATCCGGACGTGCGGTGTTGACCAGCACGGTGCCGGGGCGGATGCCGGAGATGCGGTCACCGTCGACCAGGCGCTGCCCTCCGGGGGCGTGCAGGGTGATCACGTCAGCGGCGCGGAACAACGCGTCGAGGTCGACCGGTTCGGCGCCGGCAGCGCGGACGGCATCGTCGGGAAGGAACGGGTCGGCGGCGAGGATCCGGCATCCGAATCCGCTCAGCCGCTTCGCGACCCCCTGCCCGATCCGGCCGAAGCCCACGACGCCCACGGTCGCCGCTCCGAGCTCGCGGCCGCGGCGCACCGCCCAGTCGCCCTGGCGCACGCGTCGGTCGCCGTCGGGGATGAACCGCAGTCCTGCCAGCATCAGGCCCACCGCGTGATCGGCGACGGCGTCGGCGTTGGCGCCGGGCGTGTTCGTGACGGGGATGCCGCGGGCGGCTGCGGCGGCGAGGTCGACCGCTTCGGTGCCCACGCCGTAACGCGCGATGATCTTCAGCTTCGGTGCTGCGGCGAGGTGCTCGTCGGTGATCGGACCGGTGCCGGCGATCCACGCGTCTGTGCCGTGCAGCATTCCGCGCAGCTCGGTGAGGTCGTGGTGCGCGGGTCCGCGCATGATGCGGTGCCCGGCGGCGGTGGCGCGAGCGACGAGGTCGAGGTCGCCGTCCGAGAAGGAACGGCTGGTGACGAGGATGACGGACATCAGCTCATCCGTCCGGCGAACCAGGGGGCCAGCGCCGTGTATGCGTCGGCGAACCGGCCGTGCCGCTCGGCATAGACGGCGTGCCGGGCGGTATCCGGGGTGAACTCGGCGGTGACCTCGCTGAGGGCGCGGGCCGCGGAGAAGTCGGCGAGGCCGAGGCCGGCGGCTGCGGTGACGGCGGCGCCGAGGCTGTTCGCTTCCTCGACGATGGTGCGCCGGCGCACAGGCACGCCCCACACGTCGGCGAGGATGGCCAGCCAGGCGTCGCTCTGCGCCCCGCCGCCGACGGCGTCGATGCGATCGATCACGGCACCGGACTCCCGGAAGGCCTGTATGCAGGTGAGCAGGTTGAACGCCACGCCTTCCAGCACGGCGCGCGTGAGGTGCGCGCGGGTGTGGTGGCGGCCGATGCCGACGAAGGCGCCGCGTGCGTGCGGATCCCAGAGGGGGGCGCGCTCACCGAGCAGGTACGGCAGGAAGTAGAGGTCCTCGGTGTCGATGTCGTCCGCGGCCTCAGCGGTGAGCCGGCCGGTCTCGGGCTGCGACGGGTCGGGAGAGAGCGCCTCGGCGATCCACTGCACCGATGCTCCGCCGGCCTGCATCGTCGCCGTCGGCACGAAGGATCCCGGCACGACGTTGTTGAACGTGAACGTCCGCATGCCCGGGTCGTGCAGCGGGGCATCGGCGGCGAACGAGATCCACGAACTCGTGCCGAGGCACACGTACGCCCCGTCCTCAGGGGCCACGATGCCGGATCCGACGGCGGCGAGCGGGCCGTCGCCGCCGCCCATCACGACCTGCACGGATGCCGGCAGGCCGAGCGCCTCGGCGGCGGCATCCGTCAGAGTGCCCGCGATCGCCGTGGACTCGAGGATCTCTGGGAACAGGGCCGGATCGAGGCGAGCCGCCTGAAGCACCTCCGCCGACCAGGTGCCCGCCTGCTGGTCGTAGGCGTTCGTTCCGGACGCGTCCGACCGGTCGGTGGCGAGCCGGCCGGTGAGTCGCAGGACGATGAAATCCTTGGCGACGCACACCCGGCGCACGCGCGCCCAGACGTCCGGCTCGTTGTCGCGCACCCACATGATCTTCTCGACCGAGTACGTCGGGTTCAGGCGGTGACCGAGCACCCGGTAGGCGTGCTCGGCGCCGAGGGCCTGCTCGAGCTCGCGCTGCTGCGCGCCGGAGCGGGTGTCGGCCCAGATGATCGCCGGCCGGGCGGGGTGCCCCTCGGCATCCAGCAGTACCGCGCCCATCATCTGGCCGCTGACGACGAGACCGGCGACATCGGCGGGGGCTGTCGCCGTGCGCGCCAGCAGGTCGCGGGTGGCGGCGACCACGGCATCCCACCAGTCCTGCGGGTTCTGCTCGGCGATGCCGCCGTCGGCGAAGCGAGCCGGATACGGCACCGTCACCGACGCGACGAGACGCCCGTCGTCGTGGTGCAGAGATGCCTTGTTGCCGGTCGTGCCGAGGTCGTGAGCGATGATCACAGGTCGTGCCAATCGGTCGAGTCGCGGTTTCGGGTGTTTCGGAGTATACCTGTAATTACAAGTTCCCAGGAGGTTGATTCGTGAGCACGCAGCAGGCCGTCGACACACCGGTCGTTCTGGAGATCTCGCCGCAGGGCGGGATCGAAGGGCGCAGCCGACGCTACGAGAAGTTCCTCGGCGACATGGAGGGCGTCTACCGCGACGCCGCAGCCTGGCAAGCCGCGGTCGCGGCGCGTGGTGCCGACGAGCTCGTGTACTGGGTCGACGACCACCGCTACCAGGAGGGGCCAGGCGCGCTCATCGTCGGCACGAGCACGCTGCTGCCCGGCCGAATCGGCGACGAGTACGCCGTCACCCGCGGGCACCTGCACGCCGTCGCCGACCGCGCCGAGCTGTACCACTGCCTGAGCGGCCGCGGCGTGATGCTGCTCGAGACGCTCGACGGGCAGTCGTCCGCCATCGAACTCACGCCCGGCCAGGCCGTCAATGTGCCTGGGCACTGGATCCACCGCAGTGTGAACGTCGGCGACGAGCCGTTCGTGACGCTGTTCTGCTACGCCGCGGACGCCGGGCAGGATTACGGCGTGATCTCGGATGCCGGTGGCATGAAGAACCTGGTCGTCGCCGACGGTGACGGGTGGGCGCTCGTTCCGAACCCGGACCACCGCGGATATTCCACTCGCTGAACCGCGTCGGGTCTTGTCGTGCGGTTCCGTGAGGAGCAGACTGACCCCGGCCGCCGATGGCGGTGGCCGAGAGGAGCACGGAACATGGCACACGGCGACATCACGCACATCGACATCCCGGTGAGCGACACGGCGAGGGCGACGGACTTCTACTCGAGGCTTTTCGGGTGGCAGATCGCCGAGGTCCCCGGGTTCGAGGGCTACCCGATGTGGCAGGCGCCCAACGGCATCTCCGGCGGCGGGCTCGCCCCGCGCAGCGACGACTTCACACAACCGCGGTCTTACGTCGAGGTCGACTCGATCGACGAGACGATCGCCGCGGCCGAGGCGGTGGGTGGCTCGGTCGCGATGGCGAAGCAGCCGATCACCGACACCAGTGCGTGGGCGGTCATCGTCGATCCGGATGGCAACCATGTCGGGCTGTTCGAGGGGACCGTCGGCGGCTGAGGTGGCGGGGCTGGCGCGTTCCGGTCGCGAATCCTGCCGCTCTGACGCCGGCGAAGCGGCATCCGTTGCGACCTGAATGATCGGATGGTGGGGCCGGGGCGGATGCCGGCGGCTCAGCGCCCTCCGCGGCGGGCGCGGTACGCCGCGACCGCATTGCGGTTGGCGCAGGTTGTCGAGCAGTACCGTTTCGAGCGGTTGCGGGAGAGGTCGAGCGCGAGGGCCTGGCATCCGGCATCCGCGCAGACGCTGATGCGGCTGCCCTCGTCGGCGCGGATGACGTCGATGAGCGCCATCGCGGTCTCGATGAGCACGCGTTCGGCGAGCGGGCGATCGTCGGCGACGGCGTGCAGGTGCCAGTCCAGTCCGTCGTGGCGGCGCAGCTGCGGAGTGAGCGACGACTCGGCGAGGGCGGCGTTCACGTGCTCGGCCATCTCGTCGCGCGGTGCGAGCAGCATCGTCCGGAGGCGGGGGCGCAGGGCTCGCAGGGAATCGAGTTCGGCGGCGTCGCGGTCGACGCGGCCGCTGTACGGGTACTCGGCGAGCAGCACCTCCTCGTCGGCCAGAGTCGACAGCGTGTCGGGGTCCTCCGCGGAGTTGACCAGCCAGACGGCCGCGCGCAGCGCATCCTCGGTGTCATCGGTGAAGATCACATTGACATGTTACATGGGCGGCGAGTAGCGTCACAGGTCATGAGCGCTGTGGTCAATGACGCACGACGGGTGAAGCCCATTCGCGGTGTGAATGCGGGACTCGTCGTCGCGCTGGGCGCTGCGCTCACCTTCGGCACGTCCGGCGTCTTCGCCCGTGGTCTCATCGATGCCGGCTGGTCGCCCGGCGCGGCCGTGACCGTGCGGATGTGGGTGGCCGCGCTTGTGCTGCTCGTGCCGACGCTCGTCGCGCTGCGCGGCCGGTGGGGGAGCGTCCGCCGGAATGCGGGCATGATCGTGCTGTACGGGCTGCTCGCCGTGACCGCCGCCCAGCTCTGCTATTTCCAGGCTGTCGCGGTGATGGATGTCGGGATCGCGCTGCTCGTGGAGTACACCGCTCCGGTCGCCGTGATCCTCTGGCTGTGGATCCGCAGGGGTGAGAAGCCCACCCGTCGTAGCATCCTCGG
>JAPSIX010000101.1 GCA_031178475.1 Microbacterium sp.
CCGAAGGTAGGCTGACCCCGTGATTGTGGAGCACCTGAACCTGGTCGATTTCCGCAATTATGCGACGGCCGATCTGACCCTGCACCCCGGCCCGAACGTCTTGGTCGGGCGCAACGGTCAGGGCAAGACCAACCTCGCCGAGGCGATCGTCTTCCTGGCGACGCTGGGCTCTCACCGGGTCTCGACAGACGCGCCGATGGTGCGTGACGGGCACGACTCGGCTGTGATCCGGGCCCGACTGGCTCACGGCCGACGGACGGTTCTCGTCGAGGTGCAGCTGAATCGGCAGGGTTCGAACAAGGCGCGTATCAACGGCTCACCCGCCAAGACGAACGAGCTTCCGCGGTACGCCCACGTCGTGCTCTTCGCCCCCGAGGATCTGCAGATCGTACGAGGTGACCCCTCCTCGCGCCGCAGGTTCGCCGATCAGCTGCTCATCCAGCGGGCGCCGCGAATGGCAGGCGTCATCGCCGACTACGACCGGGTTCTGCGGCAGCGCACCGCGCTGCTGAAGTCGGCCCGGGCCCGCGGCATCCGTGGTGAGGGGCTCTCCACGCTCGATGTGTGGGACGACAAGCTCGTCGCGCTCGGCTCGGAGATCATCCATGCTCGCCTGCGGCTGGCATCCGATCTGCAGCAGCCGTTGACTGCCGCGTACAGCGACATCGCCGGCGCCGATCACCGTCCGCTGCTGGACTGGGCGCTCTCGGTGCGCGGCGGCGACCCCGAGGAGGGCGCCCTCGCTCAGGAATCGGGTGTTTCCCAGGACGCTCGCGGCGAGATCCAGGATCTGTTCCGCGCGGCGCTGCTCGAACGTCGCGCGAAGGAGATCGAGCGCGGGCTCACACTCGTCGGGCCGCACCGCGACGACCTCATCCTGCGGGTGCGCGACCTTCCGGTGAAGGGGTACGCCTCGCACGGGGAGTCGTGGTCGGTCGCGCTGGCGCTGCGGCTGGCATCCGCCGAGCTGCTCCGCGCCGAGTCGCCTGCCGGCGATCCGGTGCTCATCCTCGACGACGTCTTCGCCGAGCTCGACGCTGACCGACGCCGACGCCTGGCGGACCTCACCGCCGGCTACGAGCAGGTGCTCGTCACCGCTGCGGTCGAAGAGGACATCCCGGAGGTACTGCACCGGCACGTGGTGCGGATCCACGCGGGTACCATCAGCGATGACCGTCCTTCGACGAGTTCAGGAGAGGAGGATGCCGGATGACCGAGCCGCAGCCTCCTGAGACGGTCGCGACCTATCTGCGCCTGCGCGGGCTCAAACCGAGCGGCAAGAACTGGAAGCGCAGGCGCCGCCTTGCCGTCGACGACGACAACGCGCCGTTCACGCCGGGGCGGGATCCGGGCACGATTGGCGATGTGCTCGCCAAGCTCACCAAGGACGCCGGGTGGGAGAAGACGCTCGCCGCCGAGGACCTCGTGCGCCAGTGGGCGGAACTCGCCGGAGCCGACACCGCCAAGCACTCCGAGCCGGTGTCGCTCGAGCGCGGAGTCCTGACGGTCAAGTGCGACTCGACCGCCTGGGCGAAGAACCTGCAGTTCATGCGCGCGGTGATCATGACGGAGATCTCGAACCGCTACCCGGATGCCGGAGTGCAGAACATCCGGTTCATCGGACCCGACGTCCCGTCGTGGAAGTGGGGACCGCGCGTTGTCCGCGGACGCGGCCCACGGGACACCTACGGGTAGGGCACCACGAAGGGACCTCGACGCCCGCAGAACGCATTACACGGCGTCTGAGCCCGGGATCATGTCGGTAAACCCGCTAGAATGACAGGGACCCTTTCGATCTGGAGACCCCCTTCTGATGACGCCCGAAACCCCCGCTGACGAGAACGACGCATCGACGAGTTCAGAGACCCAGGGCAGCGGGGGATCGGAGAATTCGAAGATCTCACCCTCCCGCCAGGTGGAGGGCGAGTACGGCGCCGATTCGATCCAGATCCTCGAGGGACTGGAGGCCGTGCGCAAGCGCCCCGGCATGTACATCGGCTCGACGGGACCTCGCGGCCTGCACCACCTCGTCTACGAGATCGTCGACAACTCGGTCGATGAGGCGCTCGCGGGCCACGCCGACAGCATCGAGGTGACGCTGCTCGAAGACGGCGGTGTCCGCGTGGCTGACAACGGCCGTGGCATCCCCGTCGGTCCGCACTCCTCCGACCCGACGAAGTCCACCGTCGAAGTGGTGCTGACGATCCTGCACGCCGGCGGCAAGTTCGGCGGCGGCGCCTACGCGGTGTCCGGTGGCCTGCACGGCGTCGGATCCTCCGTCGTGAACGCGCTGTCGACGCGCTTCGACGTCGAGGTACGGCAGAAGGGCCACATCTGGCGGCACAGCTTCGCCGACGGCGGCGTTCCTCAGCAGTCGCTCGAGAAGGGCGAGGAGACCGACGAGACCGGCACGACGATCACGTTCTGGCCGGACCCGGCGATCTTCACCGAAACGGTCGAATTCGAGTACGACACCCTGCGCACCCGCTTCCAGCAGATGGCCTTCCTGAACAAGGGTCTGCGCATCGCGCTGCGCGACGAGCGGCCGTCGTCCTCCTACGAGACCGAGGAGGACGGGATGCTGGTCAGCAAGCAGCCGTCCGAGGAGTTCCTCTACGAGCGCGGCCTGGTCGACTACGTCGAGTACCTCAACCGGGTGCGCCACGCCGAGGTCGTCAACGACGAGGTCATCGCCTTCGAGTCCGAGGACACCGAGCGCCGCATCTCGCTGGAGATCGCGATGCAGTGGACCACGGGCTACACCGAGAACGTCTTCACCTACGCGAACACGATCAACACGCACGAGGGCGGCACGCACGAGGAGGGATTCCGGGCGGCGCTGACCAGCCTGGTGAACCGCTACGCGCGCGCCAACAACCTCCTCAAGGAGAAGGACGACAACCTCTCCGGTGAGGACGTGCGCGAGGGTCTCACCGCGGTCATCTCGATCAAGCTGGGCGAGCCGCAGTTCGAGGGCCAGACCAAGACGAAGCTGGGCAACACCGAGGCGAGGACGTTCACGCAGAAGGTCGTGAACGACCAGCTCGGGGCGTGGTTCGACCGCAACCCGAACCAGGCGAAGAACGTCATCCGCAAGGCGATCGACGCGGCGACCGCGCGTCTCGCGGCCCGCAAGGCGCGCGAGACCGCTCGACGCAAGAGCGTGTTCGAGTCGGCCGCCATGCCCGACAAGCTCAAGGACTGCACCAGCAAGGACCCGTCGATCAGCGAGATCTTCCTCGTGGAGGGTGACTCCGCCGGGGGTTCGGCGGTGCAGGGACGCGACCCGCACACGCAGGCCATCCTCGCGCTGCGCGGCAAGATCCTGAATGTCGAGCGGGCGCGGCTCGACAAGGCCCTGGGCAATAAAGAGGTCCAGGCGATGATTCAGGCCTTCGGTACGGGCATCGGCGAGGAGTTCGACATCGAGAAGGCGCGCTATCACAAGATCGTGCTGATGGCGGATGCCGATGTGGACGGCCAGCACATCACCACGCTCCTGTTGACGTTGCTCTTCCGCTACATGCGCGGTCTGATCGAGGCAGGTTTCGTCTACCTCGCGATGCCGCCGCTGTACCGGCTGAAGTGGACGAACGCGCCGCACGAGTACGTCTACTCGGACGCCGAGCGGGATGCGCTTCTCGAGCACGGCCTGGCGAACGGCAAGCGGATCCCCAAGGATGCCGGCATCCAGCGCTACAAGGGCCTCGGCGAGATGAACGCCAAGGAGCTGTGGGAGACGACGATGGACCACTCCACGCGGACGCTCCGCCAGGTGACCATCGACGATGCCGCAGCGGCGGACGAGATCTTCAGCGTGCTGATGGGCGAGGACGTCGAGTCCCGCCGTACCTTCATCCAGCGCAACGCCAAGGACGTCCGCTTCCTCGACATCTAATCCCCTATTTACCCCACCGCTGATCGCGGTGATGACAACGACATAAAGAACGTGAGGGATCGATGATGCCGCGTGAGCGAGCATCGGGGTGCCGCGAAGCGGCGGGGCCCCCGCTCTGCGAGCGAAGCGGCATCATCGATCCCGGCCCCGCCGGACAGAGAAGAAGACATGACTGACGAAGAACGCCCCGACCCGAACGCTGCGCACGAGCACGGCCGCATCGACCAGGTCGACCTGCAGTCCGAGATGCAGCGGTCCTACCTCGACTACGCCATGGCCGTCATCGTCGGCCGCGCGCTGCCCGACGTCCGGGATGGGCTGAAGCCCGTGCACCGTCGTGTGATCTACGGCATGTACGACGGCGGCTTCCGCCCCGACAAGTCGTTCTCGAAGTGCGCTCGCGTGGTCGGCGAGGTGATGGGTCAGTATCACCCGCACGGCGACTCGGCGATCTACGACGCGCTCGTGCGTCTCGTCCAGCCGTGGGCGCTGCGTTACCCGCTGGCGCTCGGGCAGGGCAACTTCGGCTCCCCGGGCAACATGGGCGCCGCCGCTCCTCGGTACACCGAGACGAAGATGGCCCCGCTCGCCCTCGAGATGGTGCGGGACATCGAAGAGGAGACGGTCGACTTCTCCGACAACTACGACGGGCAGACGCAGGAGCCCGACGTGCTTCCGTCGCGGTTCCCCAACCTGCTCGTCAACGGTTCGGTCGGCATCGCGGTCGGCATGGCGACCAACATCCCGCCGCACAACCTGCGAGAGGTGGCGGATGCTGCGCTGTGGGCGCTCGACAAGGGCGACCTTCCCCGCGAGGAGCTGCTGGAGGGGCTGATCCAGCGCATCCCCGGCCCGGACTTCCCCACCGGCGCCCAGATCCTCGGCACCAAGGGGATCCACGAGGCGTATCGCACCGGACGCGGATCGATCACGATGCGCGCCGTGGTCAATGTCGAGGAGATCCAGGGACGCACCTGCCTGGTGATCACCGAGCTGCCCTACCAGGTGAACCCCGACAACCTCGCCGTGAAGATCGGTGATCTCGCCCGTGACGGCAAGATCACGGGCATCGCCGACATCCGCGACGAGTCCTCCGACCGCACCGGTCAGCGACTCGTCGTCGTGCTCAAGCGCGACGCGGTCGCGAAGGTCGTGCTGAACAACCTGTACAAGCACACCCAGCTGCAGGACAACTTCGGCGCCAACATGCTCGCCATCGTCGATGGCGTGCCGCGCACCTTGGCGCTGGACGGGTTCATCAGCCACTGGCTCACCCATCAGATCGAGGTCATCGTCCGCCGCACGCGCTTCCGCCTGCGTAAGGCCGAGGCCCGGATGCACATCCTGCGCGGGTACTTGAAGGCGCTCGACGCGCTCGATGAGGTGATCGCGCTGATCCGGCGCTCGCCCACGGTCGACGAGGCGCGCGAGGGGCTGAAGCGCCTGCTCGACATCGACAACGACCAGGCCGACGCGATCCTGGCGATGCAGCTGCGCCGCCTTGCCGCACTGGAGCGTCAGAAGATCATCGACGAGGCGACAGACCTCGAGACGCAGATCATCGACTTCCGCGAGATCATCGCGAACGTGTCGCGTCAGCGCGACATCGTCCGTCAGGAACTCACCGAGATCGTCGACCGGTTCGGCGACGAGCGCCGCACGCACATCCTGCACGGCTACGACGGCGACATGTCGATGGAAGACCTCATCCCCGAGGAGGAGATGGTGGTCACCGTCACCCGCGACGGGTACATCAAGCGCACCCGCAGCGACAACTACCGTTCGCAGCACCGCGGCGGCAAGGGCATCAAGGGCGCCCAGCTGCGCGCCGACGACATCGTCGAGCACTTCTTCGTCACGACCACGCATCACTGGCTGCTGTTCTTCACCGACAAGGGTCGCGTGTACCGGTCGAAGGCGTACGAGATCCCCGAGGCGGGACGCGACGCGAAGGGCCAGCACGTCGCGAACCTGCTCGCGCTGCAGCCCGACGAGAAGATCGCACAGATCCTCGACATCCGCGATTACCAGGCGGCGAAGTACCTCGTGCTCGCCACCCGCGGCGGACTGGTCAAGAAGACGCGCCTCGGCGAGTACGACACCAACCGTCAGGGCGGTGTCATCGCCATCCGCCTGCGCGAGGGTGACGAACTGGTGAGCGCCTTCACCGCTGACGACAGCGACGACATCCTGCTGATCAGCCGGCACGGCATGTCACTGCGCTTCCACGCCACCGATGAGGCGCTGCGTCCAATGGGCCGCGCGACCGAGGGTGTGAAGGGAATGAAGTTCCGCGAGGGAGACAGTCTGCTCTCGGCATCGCTCGTCACCGAGTCGGGATACGTGTTCGTCGTCACCGACGGCGGATACGCAAAGCGCACCGCGGTCGACGAGTACCGGGTGCAGGGGCGCGGCGGTCAGGGCATCAAGGTGGCCAAGCTCAACGACGGTCGAGGCGTGCTCGCGGGCGGTCTGATCGTCTCGGAGGACGACGAGGTCTTGGTGGTTCTGTCCAGCGGCA
>JAPSIX010000316.1 GCA_031178475.1 Microbacterium sp.
AGCGGGCATCGTGCACCGTGACGTGAAGCCCGAGAACGTGCTGCTCGCCGAGGACGGCCGCATCAAGATCGGCGACTTCGGTCTGGCCCGCGCGACCACGGCGAACACCGCGACAGGCGCCCAGCTGCTGGGCACCATCGCCTACCTCGCACCCGAACTCGTCACCCGTGGAACGGCCGACGCACGCAGCGACATCTACGCGCTCGGCATCATGCTGTACGAGATGCTCGTCGGCGAGCAGCCGTACAAGGGCGAGCAGCCCATGCAGATCGCCTTCCAGCACGCGACCGAGCAGGTACCGCGTCCCAGCGTGCGCAACCCGTCGGTCCCCGAGCAGCTGGACGAGCTCGTGCTCTGGGCGACCGAGAAGTCGCCCGACGAACGTCCCCGTGACGCGAAGGAGATGCTCGACCGGCTCAAGGAGATCGAGCGGGAGCTGGGCGTCGCGCCGGTCGTGACCACGGCGACACCGGGTACGGCGAAGTACGACTCAGGCGCCGTGACGAAGATCCTGCCCGGCGCCGGTGCGCCGGCGACGGGCGCGACCGCCCAGATCGACCCGGCCGGTGACAACGCCACGCTCCTGCGCCGACGGACTGCCCGTCGCCGCTCGCGCGGGACGCTTCTGCTGTCGCTCGTGCTGCTGCTCGCCGTGCTCGCCGGCGGTGCGGGCTGGTGGTTCGGCTCGGGGCCCGGATCACTCGTTCCCGTACCCGCTGTGGCCGGCAAGGCGTACGAGGCGGCCGCTGCCGACCTCGTGGCAGAAGGCTTTGCCCCGCATCGGACGGACCGGCATTCCACCGAGGTGGAGGCCGGCATCGTGATGGACACCGAACCCGGCGAGGGTGAGCGGATCGACAAGGGTGCGCAGGTCGAGATCGTGGTGTCGGCCGGTCCCGCCGAGCACACGATCCCCCAGCTCACCGGCCAGACCGAGGAGGCGGCTAGGGAGATCCTCGAGGGCGCGAACCTCGAGGTCGCCGAACAGCCCGAGAAGTACTTCGACAAGCTCGAAGCCGGCCACGTCCTCAACGTCCGCATCACCCCTCGCGAAGGCGAGCCGTTCGCGTGCGGCGGGGGATGCACCGTGCACGAGGCCGATGCGGCTCTGGTGCAGATCTCGGTCGGCCCGGTGCCCGACGTGACCGGCAAGACCGTCGGTGACGCGACCACCATCCTCACCGACGCCGAGCTGCAGGTGAACTCCGAGCGCATCGAGCGCTTCCACGACCGCCTCGACGCCGGGCTGGTGATCGGCATCGCCGACCGCGAGCAGGAGGGCAGCTGGAAGACCGGAGACACGGCCACCCTGATCGTCTCGAAGGGACCGCAGCTGTTCGAGGTCCCCGACGTCGAGGGACTCACCCGCGACGAAGCGGCGCAGAAGATCCGGGATGCCGGCTTCGAGCCGACCTGGAACGCCGTATGGGGGGCGTTCCCCAACGATTTCACCGAGGTGACCGGCACCGACCCCGAAGAGGGCTCGATGCGCCGCAAGGGCAGCGAAGTCACGCTGCTCATCCGCAGCAGCGCGTTCTGAG
>JAPSIX010000009.1:0-5457 GCA_031178475.1 Microbacterium sp.
GGATGCCGGCATCGCGCAGATTCAACGCGGCCAGGCGCGGCCCGGGAATGTCCACATCGAGGAGCGTCGCTCCTGTGAGATCGACGATCTCCGCATCCGCCGCGAGGACGCACTGCTCCAGAAACGCATGGGCGAGGTCGACAGCACCTGACAGATCCAGCCGCGCCGCCATCAGGTCGGCGGCGCGGGCAGGGTATGCGGGCGTGAGGTCGGGCGGAAGGTCCGGAGCCGACAGGCGGGGTCCGGCCGGGGCGTCTGAGCTGCGAGCCATGACGCCGAGCGTAGAGGTGGGCACAGACGCGCTACCACCGTCGGACTTGCCTCCGCGGCGCGAAGCATCATAGATTACTAGCATGCCAGTAAACGAGCCGACGGGTGCGCCAGCCAAAGTGCAGTTCAACGTCTACCTGCCGCCGGACCTCGTTCGCGCGGTCAAGCACTGCGCGATCGACGAGGGGCTGAGCCTGTCGGCACTGGTCGAGAAGGTGCTGCGAGACCACGTGGAGGAATCATGATCACCGTCCAGCAGATCCGCTACACGGGCGATCCGGAGCGCTGGTGGGCGCTGGCCGAGCGGCTCGGGTTCACGGCCGCGGGGGAACCCGCGCCCGAATGGGCGGAGTTCGACGGGGACGGCGTGCTCGCGCTGCACCGCACCGCCGATGCGCATTCGGCGGGTCGCGTCGACCTACACCTTCTCGTGGACGACCTCGTTGCCACTCAGGCTCGACTCGCCGGCTTCGACGTGTCGCGGAACGCCATGGCGGGCGTCGGCGACGTCGTGACCGTCCGCGCGCGCTCCGGTCTGACGGTCACGGTGTCCGAGGGAGCGCGACGGGCCTCGAACGGGCCGATCGCCGTGCAGCCGATCTGGTTCCAGGCGGACGTCGACGAGGCGCGCGCCATCCTCGAGGCGCTCGGACTGCGCGCCGAGATCGTCGCCGACTGGGGCGGCTGGGTCGAGATGCACGCCGACGGCGGCGGCAGCGTCGGCGTCCACGGCGCTGAGGAAGCCGGCTTCGGACTGTCTTTCGTCGCGCGCGACCTCGACGCGCTCGCGGTGAATCTGACGGATGCCGAGTTCCCGGCATCCGTCGTCGACGAGGCGTACGGTCGGAGCCTGCGCATCCCCGATCCCGACGGCGGGGCTGACGTGTGGGTCAACGCGGTGCAGGACGACCTGTACGGGTACCATCGCGAGGACTGAGCCCTTAACAGGGAACTCCCAGCTTTGCTACCTTTGATGCGATGCCCGGCGGAGCTGCCGGGGCGAGAGAGGAACCGTTCCCCATGAGTCCTGTTCTGCTGTTGCTGATCGGCCTGGCGCTCTTCGCGTTCGGCTACCTGGTCTATTCGAAATACCTGTCCCGCCGCGTCTACCAGCTGGATCCCGCCTTCACGACGCCCGCGCACGAGCTGCGCGACGGGGTGGACTACGTCCCCACCAACAAGTTCATCCTGTGGGGCCACCACTTCACCTCGGTCGCGGGTGCCGCACCCATCGTCGGTCCTGCGATCGCGGTGATCTGGGGCTGGGTGCCCGCCTTCCTCTGGGTCACGCTCGGCACGGTGTTCTTCGCCGGCATGCATGACCTGGGTGCGCTGTGGGCATCCACCCGGAACAAGGGGCGCTCCATCGGCGCACTCTCGGCTCGCTACATCGGTAAACGCGGCGCGAACCTGTTCCTGGTCGTGATCTTCCTGCTGCTGCTCATGGTCATCGCCGCCTTCGCGGTCGTGATCAAGAACCTGCTCATCAGCACCCCCAGCGCCGTGATCCCCACCTGGGGCGCCATCATCGTCGCCCTCCTCGTCGGGGTCGCGGTCTACCGGCTGCGCTGGCCGCTGTTGCCGGTCACCGTCGTCGGCGTGCTCACGCTGTACGGCCTGATCGTGCTCGGCGACCAGATGCCTGTCGTGCTCCCCGAGAACTTCCTCGGCATGAGCCCGGCGACCTTCTGGATCGTCGCGCTGTTCGTGTACGGCGCGATCGCCTCGCTGCTGCCGGTGTGGGTGCTGCTGCAGCCGCGCGATTACATCAACGGCGTGCAGCTGTTCGTGGGCCTCGCACTGCTCTACGGCTCCGTCCTGATCGCCACGCTGTTCGCCGCGAACAAGCCCGAGATCGTCGCGCCGGCGTTCAACACCGCAGTGCCCGAGGGCACACCCAGCCTGGTGCCACTGCTCTTCGTGACCATCGCGTGCGGAGCCATCTCCGGCTTCCATGGCATGGTGTCCTCCGGCACTAGCTCGAAGCAGCTCGACAAGGAGCCCGACGCTCGGTTCGTCGGCTACTTCGGCGCCGTGGGCGAGGGGCTGCTCTCGCTCGGCACGATCCTCGCGGTCATCGGCGGATTCCGCACGGCTGCCGAGTGGAACGAGATCTACAGCTCCTTCGGCGCCGGCGGTGTGGGCGCCTTCGTGCAGGGCGGCGGTGCTCTGATGGAGAACGGGCTGGGTCTGCCGGCATCGCTGAGCGCCACCGTGCTCGCCACGATGGCCGTGCTGTTCGCTGCGACCACGATGGACACCGGTATGCGCCTGCTGCGCTTCGTCGTGCAGGAGATCGGCGAGTCCATGCGGGTGCGCATCACGAAGATCCCCGCGACGATCATCGTGGTGGTCGTGGGTCTCGGTCTGACTTTCTCGCAGGGGCTCGGCGGCGACGGCGGACTGCGCATCTGGCCGCTGTTCGGAACGACGAACCAGCTGCTGGCCTCGCTGACGCTGTCGATCATCGCGGTGATGCTGATCCGCAAGCGACGCAACCCGCTGCCCGCAGTCATCCCGCTCGTGATCGTCTTCGTGATGTCGTTCTGGGCAGCGATCGACCAGCTGTTCTCGTTCGCGAACCCCGCGCAGCCGGACTGGCTGCTGTTCGTGCTCGACATCATCATCATCGTCTCCAGCGTGTGGGTGGCCGTCGAAGCCGCCCTCGCTATGCGCCGGGCGGCGACCGAGCCGCCGGAAGAGGCGGACGAGGACGCGAAACTGCAGGCGGTGCGTGAGCAGGTCTGAACGCAGCGCACAGAACGCGGTCCAGCGCTTCGGTGAGCGCTGGGCCGCGTTCCACCGCGGCCTCACCGAGTACTACGCCGGGCCATACCGGCAGGCGCTGGCGCGCGAACGACGCGACGAGGACGACCTGTTCACCCTGGTCGTGCTCGGTGAGGCGCTCGGCGTGCCCGACCCGGCCGCCTACTACACGGTGGAGCTGATGCCGCTGGTGGCCGACGACTTCCACGCCTGGCATCGCCGGATGGGCATGCCGCGCTCACCACTGGACCACGTCGCATGCTGCTAGACGCACTGCGCCGGCGCATCCTCTTCATCGGCGGCAAGGGAGGGGTGGGCAAGACCTCGATCGCGTCGGCGATCGCGCTGGCGCGCGCCCGCGAGGGAGCCCGGGTTCTGGTGGTGTCCACCGACCCTGCGCACAACCTCGGTCATCTGTGGCGGCGTGCGGTCGGCGACACCCCGGCGGTGCTCGCCGAAGAGCCGAGCGGGGGCGTCGTCGACGGCGTCGAGATCGATCCGCAGGCCACGATCGACCGCCATCTCGCCGCGGTCGAGCAGACCATGCTGCAGCTTCTGCCCGAGCGGCAGCACGCCCAGGCCCGCGCCCACCTCGAGCGCGCGCGGCACGCGCCAGGAAGCCACGAGGCTGCTGTGCTCGAACGCATCGCGGAAGCAGCGGAACGCGGGCAGCGCGACTACGACGCCGTCGTGTTCGACACCGCACCCTCCGGGCACACCCTGCGGCTGCTCGCACTGCCCGGCCAGTTGGCGGGTTGGACAGAGTCGCTGCTGCGCAATCGCGACCGCTCCGAGCGCTTCTCGGCTGCCATGCGCGGTCTCACCGGCCGGGCCGAGCCGGTCGAATCGCCGGATGCCGCCCTGCGGCGCACCCTGCAGCGTCGCCGAGAGCGCTTCGACGCCCTGCAGCACGCGATCACCGACCACGAGCGCACCGGGTTCGCGGTCGTTTTCACCGCCGAGGCGCTGCCGGTGGCGGAGACACTGGACGTGGTCAGCGCGCTGCGCGGGATGGACGTCGCCCTCGCTGCGCTGGTCGCCAACCGGCGTTCGCCGGCGGATGCCGGAGAGCTGCTGCGGACGCGACGTGAGATCGAGGACCGCCAGCTCGCTGTTGTGCGCGACCAGGTCTCCGATGTTCCCCTGCTGGAGGTGCCGCTGGTCGCGGGCGAGCTGACGGGGCGCGACGCCCTCTCCGCTCTCGCCGACCTCGTCTGATCCTCTGCCGATCGAGCGCGGCCCGGCGGTTCGGACGGTCGCGCTGTTCCACTATGTATCTGACAGATATATTATCGTCGCATGGCTCGCACTTCGAAGACGCGATTCGCGATTCTCGGCATGCTGATGGCGGAGCCGATGACCGGATACCGCCTTCGCGAAGCCATCGCGGAATCGATCGGCCATTTCTGGCAGGAGAGCTTCGGCCAGCTGTACCCGACGCTGCGAGAGCTGGAGCAACAGAAGCTCGTCGTGTCGGACCGGAAGTCTGCGACGGGACGCCGCCGCATCCAGTACGCCATCACGGATGCCGGGCGGCAGGCGCTGCGAGCGTGGCTCGAGTCGGATCCGGAGTCGTTCGCATCGAACCGAAGCGAACTGCTCCTGCAGCTGTTCTTCGGACGACACGCCGGACCCGGCGTGATACGAGGGCGCCTCGAGCGACACCGGACGGGTCTGCTCGCTGCGCGCGACGAGTACCGGGCGTTTGAGCGACTGGTGCTCGACGATGGCGCAATCGACCAGCCGTACTGGCTGGCGACGGTGCGGCACGGGCTGGCGATGGTCGACGCGAGCCTGGCGTGGGTCGACCAGACAATAGCCGACCTGGGCCCGGAGGAGCAGGGGGAAGAGAGATGAACGGTGAATTTCGACAGGGAGCTGTCCACGGACGGTCGAGCCTGGTTGCATGGGTGCGTCGCCACCATCGGCCGCTTGGCGCCAGCGGTGCCGTCGCAGCGGCGGGTATGACAGCACTCTGGATGGTCGTCGTGCCGGCGAAAGCGGAGGCGACGTCGGGAGTCCAAGAGCTCGCGATCCGGTGGGGGCATCCGCTCTGCTGGGCGCTGCTGGCAACCGCCGGTGTCCTCGTCGCCGTCAACGCGCCGAAGCGACTGCGTGACGGCGTGGCGATCGCGGCGGGCGCATGCTACGCCGCATTCGTGATCGGGATGCTGCTGTAGCAGCGATGGCGAAGCGCCCTGGCGGAATCGGCGTAGAATGGCCGCAACAGCATCGATCCGGCCATCACCGGGGAGCTCTCGGAAGAACGCTTCGACAGGCTCAGCGCAAGCGCGGACAGGCTCAGCGCAAGCGCGGACACGTTCAGCGTAAGCGCGGACACGTTCAGCGCAAGCGAGCAAGCAGAGGCAAGTAGAACCGAGCGGGGCAGGCCCGTCACAGCCGCAGTGAGAGTGGCAGCTG
>JAPSIX010000009.1:5557-23768 GCA_031178475.1 Microbacterium sp.
GACAGGCTCAGCGCAAGCGCGGACACGTTCAGCGTAAGCGCGGACACGTTCAGCGCAAGCGAGCAAGCAGAGGCAAGTAGAACCGAGCGGGGCAGGCCCGTCACAGCCGCAGTGAGAGTGGCAGCTGCGTCCCGGAGCACGGCGAAGGGTCGCAGCGGCAAGTGGGGTGGTACCGCGGTCAGCCCGGTCGTCAGAACCGGACGGATCGTCCTCGCAGCAGCATCCGCCACCATCGAACTGCGAGAGACGATGACCTACCCCCGCCCTTCCACGACCTCAGGGACCTCATCCTTCGGCCCCGCCGCCGTTTCGCCGAGCCCCCGCTTCCCCGAGATCGAACGGGAGGTGCTGGCCTTCTGGAAGGCCGATGACACGTTCCGCGCGTCGATCGCGCACCGCGAGGGTGCCGAGGAGTGGGTGTTCTACGACGGCCCCCCGTTCGCGAACGGCCTGCCGCACTACGGCCACCTGCTCACCGGCTACGCCAAGGACGTGTTCCCGCGCTTCCAGACCATGCTCGGCAAGAAGGTCGACCGCGTCTTCGGGTGGGACACCCACGGCCTTCCCGCCGAGCTCGAGGCGATGAAGCAGCTCGGCATCACCGAGAAGAGCGAGATCGAAGACATGGGCATCGACGTCTTCAACGCGAAGGCGCGCGGCTCGGTGCTCGCATACACCCGCGAGTGGGAGGACTACGTCACTCGGCAGGCGCGCTGGGTCGACTTCGAACGCGGTTACAAGACGCTCGATCTCGGCTACATGGAGAGCGTCCTGTGGGCGTTCAAGACCCTGTACGACAAGGGCCTCGCCTACGAGGGCTACCGCGTGCTGCCGTACTGCTGGCGCGACGAGACCCCACTGTCGGCGCATGAGCTTCGCATGGATGACGACGTCTACCAGATGCGCCAGGACCCCTCCGTGACGGTGACGTTCCCGCTCACCGGTGAGAAGGCTGACGGGCTCGGGCTCGCCGGCGTGCGGGCGCTCGCATGGACGACCACGCCCTGGACCCTGCCGACCAACCTGGCGCTCGTCGTCGGACCCGCGATCGAGTACGTGGTCGTGCCGGAGGGCCCTTCGACAAGCTCAGGGACCCAGGACGGCTCAGAGATCCAGCGGTATCTCATCGCGCGCGAGCTGCTCGGCGGCTACGCGAAGGACCTGGGGTACGAAAGCGCCGACGATGCGCTCGCCGCCGTTGAGGCGACGCACCACGGCGCAGCCCTCGCCGACGTCGAGTACGAGCGCCTCTTCGACTACTACGCCGACGCCGAGACCTGGGGCACCGAGAACGCCTGGCGCATCCTCGTGGACGACTACGTCACCACCAGCGACGGCACCGGCATCGTCCACCAGGCGCCGGCATACGGTGAGGACGACCAGCGGGTGACCAGCGCCGCCGGCATCCCGACGATCATCTCGCTCGATGACGGCGGCCGGTTCCTGCCGCAGGTGACCGACGTCGCCGGTGAACTGTGGATGGACGCGAACACCCCCCTCGTCCGCCTGCTCCGCAACGCAGGGCGCCTGCTGCGGCTGCAGAGCTATGAGCACTCGTACCCGCACTGCTGGCGCTGCCGGAACCCGCTCATCTACAAGGCGGTGTCGAGCTGGTTCATCCGCGTCACCGACATCAAGGACCGGCTGCTCGCGAACAACGAGCAGATCACCTGGGTGCCCGAGAACGTCAAGCATGGTCAGTTCGGCAAGTGGCTCGAGGGCGCCCGCGACTGGTCGATCAGCCGCAACCGCTACTGGGGCTCGCCGATCCCGGTGTGGAAGAGCGATGACCCCGAATACCCGCGCGTCGACGTGTACGGCTCGCTGGAGGAGCTCGAGCGCGACTTCGGTGCCCTGCCCTCGGGGCCCGACGGTCAGGTCGATCTGCACCGCCCGTACATCGACTCGCTCACCCGGCCGAACCCCGACGACCCGACCGGCAAGAGCACGATGCGCCGGATCGAAGACGTCTTCGACGTCTGGTTCGACTCGGGATCGATGCCCTACGCGCAGGTGCACTATCCGTTCGAGAACCAGGAGTGGTTCGACACGCACGCCCCCGCCGACTTCATCGTCGAGTACATCGGGCAGACCCGCGGCTGGTTCTACGTCATGCACGTGCTGTCCACCGCGCTGTTCGACCGGCCGGCGTTCACCGGCGTGAGCTGCCACGGCATCGTCCTCGGCAACGACGGCTACAAGATGTCGAAGTCGCTGCGCAACTACCCGGATGTGTCGGAGGTGTTCGACCGCGACGGGTCCGACGCCATGCGCTGGTTCCTGATGTCGAGCTCGGTACTCCGGGGAGGCAACCTCTCGGTGACGGAGGAGGGCATCCGCGCCGGCGTGCGGGAGTTCATCCTGCCGCTGTGGAACTCGTGGTACTTCTTCGCGACCTACGCGAACGCTTCGACAGGCTCAGCGCAGGCGCGTTCCGAGGCAGGCTACGAGGCCGCATGGCGCACGGACTCCACGGACGTGCTCGACCGCTACATCCTCGCGCGCACCGGTGACCTCGTCCGCGAGGTACGAGCCGACCTGGAGGGTCTGGACTCCACGACCGCATCGGCGCGCCTTCGCGAGTTCGTCGAGGTGCTCACGAACTGGTACATCCGCCGCTCGCGCGACCGGTTCTGGGAGGGCACCTCGACAGAGGCCTTCGACACGCTCTACACGGTGCTCGAGACGCTCACCCGTGTCGCGGCTCCGCTGGTTCCGCTCATCAGCGAGCGCATCTGGCAGGGGCTCACCGGCGGTCGCAGCGTGCACCTGACCGAGTGGCCCGACGCCGATGCGTTCCCCGCCGCGGACGACGTGCGCGATGCCATGGACGCCGTGCGTGAGCTGTCCAGCGTCGGCAACGCGCTGCGCAAGAAGGAGAAGCTGCGGGTGCGGCTGCCGCTGGCTCGACTCACCGTGGTCTCGCCCTTCGCGGCCGATCTCGCTCAGTTCGAGGACATCCTCCGCGAGGAGCTGAACGTGAAGTCGGTCGAGCTCGTGCCGCTCACCGACAGCGCAGCTGCCGAATACGGCATCAGCCACCGGCTGAGCGTGAACGCCCGGGCTGCCGGTCCGCGCCTGGGCAAGCAGGTGCAGAAGGTCATCCAGGCCGCCAAGGCCGGGTTCTGGACCGAGGAGAACGGCACGGTGACCGTGGACGGCATCGCCCTGGAGCCGTCGGAATACGAACTCGTGCTGGAGACCACCGGTCGGCCAGACGGTGAGGCGCTGGCGCTCGTCCCGTCGGGCGGCTTCATGCTGCTCGACACCGCGACCACGCCCGAGCTGGAGGCGGAGGGTCTCGCGCGCGACGTGATCCGCGCCGTGCAGGAGACCCGCAAGAACGCCGGATTCGACGTCAGCGACCGCATCCGCCTCGAGCTGCGCTTCGACGACGCCGAAGACGCGGATGCCGTCGCTGCAGCGTTCGACATCGCCGATGTGGCGGGGGAGACGCTCGCGCTCGAGCACCGCGTGCTGCGCTCCGGTGAGGAGCTGGCGGATGCCGAGCATGCGGCCGAGATCGCCCAGGGAACTTATGCGAACCGCGGCGACTTCACCGTCGCCGTCAGCAGGATCGGAGCAGAGCTGTGAGCATGGACGACGTGCAGAGAGCGGATGCCGTCTACGAGGCCCTGCTCGCCAGGGCGGGGGAGCGGTGGGTGCAGCCCCGCAAGGAGCGCGTCGCGCGGATCCTCACGCTGCTCGACGACCCGCAGCGCACCTACCGTGTGGTGCACATCACCGGCACCAACGGCAAAACGTCGACCGCGCGGATGATCGAGAGCCTGCTGCGCGCGCACGGGCTGCGCACCGGACTGTTCACCAGCCCGCACCTGAAGCGCTTCACCGAGCGGATCATGATCGACGGCGAGCCGATCGCGGATGCCGCCGTGGCCGACGCCTGGGACGAGATCGAGCCGTTCATCTCCATCGTGGATGCCGAGCTCGAGGCCTCGGGGGAGGCACCGCTGACGTTCTTCGAGCTGCTGACGGTTCTCGCGTTCGTGGCGGCCGCCGACGCGCCGGTCGACGTGCTGGTGCTCGAGGTGGGCATGGGCGGGGCCTGGGACTCGACGAACACGGCCGACGGGGACGTCGCCGTGTTCGCTCCCATCGACCTCGACCACGCCGATCGGCTGGGAGAGACGATCGGTGCGATCGCCGAGGTCAAGGCCGGCATCATCAAGGACGGCGCGGCCGTCGTGTCGGCTCGGCAGGCGCCGGATGCCGCCGAGGTGCTGCGCCGGGTCGCTGCCGACCACGACGCCAGCATCGCATTCGAGGGTGATGAGTTCAGCCTGACCGATCAGAAGCTCGCCGTCGGCGGGCAGATGCTCACCATCCGCGGGCTCGCCGGCGACTACGCAGACGAGTACCTGCCGCTCTACGGCGCGCATCAGGGCCGCAACGCCGCGCTCGCCGTCGCTGCAGTGGAGTCCCTGATCGGGGGAGCCGGGCGGGCGATCGCCGGAGATATCCTCGCCGAGGGGCTGCAGAACGCCACCTCGCCGGGCCGTCTGCAGCTGATCGGCGTCTCGCCGACGGTCGTCGTGGATGCCGCGCACAACCCGCACGGTGCCGCCGCACTTGCCCGCTCGCTGGGCGAGAGCTTCGACTTCGACGAGTGGGGCCTCGTGCTCGGTGTGCTCGCCGACAAGGACGCCGCCGGCATCCTGGACGGGCTGCTCCCTGCGGTCACCGAGGTGTTCGCGACCGCTCCCGGATCCGACAGGGCCGCGGACGCGGACGCGGTCGCCGACCTCGTCGAACAGCGCGGCCGCCGCGCCACCGTGCACGGTTCGCTGGCTGACGCCGCGGATGCCGCACGGGAGTGGGCCGCGGCATCGGACCGCCGGGCCGTCATCATCGCCGGTTCCATCGTGCTCGCCGGTGAAGCACTGCTGCTCGCCGAGGACGAAGACTGGAAGAGCGGATGGCAGGCGTGAACTCCCGCGCTGCGCGCGCCCAGCGCACCCTCGCTCAGAAGCTCGGCGCGGTCGTCCTCGGGTTCGAGGCGGTCGTCGTCATCCTCGCCGGTCTGACGATCTACGGACTGCGCGCGCTGCCCGACGGGGTGCCGCAGTGGTGGGGAATCGCCGGAGCCGCCATCGTCGCCGTCGCGATGGTCGCCGTCGCGGGAGCCATCACCAAGCCCTGGGCGATCCCGGCGGGGTGGGCCCTGCAGGTCATCGTGCTGGCAGGGGCGTTCATCGAACCCGCGGTCGCGTTCGTCGCTCTGATTTTCGGCGGCATGTGGGCGTATGCGACGATCGTGGGGGCCCGGATGGACCGACGACGTCCTGCCGGGGCAACGCCTGACACTCAGACAGAGAGCGAATGACATGGCCACTGAAGAAACCCTCGTCCTCGTCAAGCCCGACGGCGTCGCGCGCGGACTGACCGGCGCCATCCTCGCGCGGATCGAGGCGAAGGGTTACGCCCTCGTCGACATCCGCCTCGTCGAGCCCGACCGCGACCTGCTGGCCGCTCACTACGCCGAGCATGAAGGCAAGCCGTTCTACGAGCCGCTCATCGAGTTCATGATGTCGGGGCCGTCGGTCGCGATCCGCCTCGCGGGCAACCGCGTCATCGAGGGCTTCCGGTCGCTCGCCGGCACCACCGACCCCACCACCGCAGCCCCCGGGACGATCCGGGGCGACTTCGGGCGGGACTGGGGATTGAAGGTGCAGCAGAACCTCGTGCACGGCTCCGACAGCCCCGAGTCCGCCGCCCGCGAACTCGGCATCTGGTTCCGCTGACGGTCAGAAGACCATCCGCGAGACCTCGCCGAGCAGGTCGAGGCCGGCCAGCTGCGCCAGTGTGATGACGACGGCGTAGGCGAGGATGGTGGCCAGCGGCACCCACGCCATCATCCGGCCGGCCCGGTTCTGCACGCGTGCGGATCGTGTCAGCGTTCCGTTGCGCAGCAGGTGCACCACCGTCGCGAAGAAGGTCGGAATGGTGACCGCCCAGGTCGCCATGCACCAGGGGCACAGCACGGCGAGCACGTAGATGCTCTGCCCGATCAGCCAGCAGACGAAAACGAACGCGCCGGCTATGCCGAGCCCGAACAGGCCCCAGAACCAGCGGGGGAAGCGCGTGCCGGCCAGCACCGCCACACCCATCACGAGCACGGCCATCCAGCCCGTCAAGCCGATGATCGGATTCGAGAACCCGAACACCTCGCCCTGCCAGGAGCCGAGGTTCTTGTCGCACTGCAGCATCACGCTGACGTAGCAGCTCGTCGTCGCGCCCGGGTTCTCGAGCAGGAAGAACTTCTCCAGCGTGAGCTGGAATGCCGCCCACCACCCGATGACTGCCGCCGCGATGAGCCAGATTCCGTAGCCGAGGTGACGGGTGCGGTGCGAGTTCATGGCGTGATTATCCCAGCGCTTTCTATGCGGCTCACGTGAGGCGCGACCCGCGCGATCTCGCCCGGATGCCGCGCGGGCGGCGACGAGGTGCGATAATGGCAGGAGATGCCGTCGTGACGTGTCGCGACACGCATCGATCAGACTTCGGGGTCGTACACCCCATGCGGTCACAGCCAGAGAGCAGACCGCAAGCCGATTGAGTTCGCGGTCGCAGTTTCGCCGCACGAGTTTTCGCGGAGCACACGATGCCCGCGCAGGGAGCTAGCCAGAGATGGCCGATGAGAACGATGACAACAACACCCCCAACCTCGACGCCGAGGCGGAGCACGCGGTAGCCCCGGGCGAGCCGTCCGGCGAGCACACCGCTGAGACCGCTGACGAAGCGCCTGCGGAGGCGCCCGAGCCGGGCGCCGACGCGGCGCAGGCAGAGGCGTCCGCGTCGGCATCCGAGCCGGTCGATGGGACCGAGTCCGAGCCCGACGCCGCACCCGAGGCGGGTGCCGACGTAGCATCCGAAGCGGATGCTGAGGCCGGCGCCGGTCAGGACGCTGCACCGGCCGCGGAGGGGAGCACGAAGCCCGCTGACCAGGCGGAGGCGACTTCCGCATCCGAATCGGCCGACGAGTCCGGCCCCGTCACGGCGGTGAGCCTCGGCCTGCTGCCCGAGGTGTTCGTCTCGAAGGTGTCCACCCAGCTGCACTTCTACGCGCCTGAGATCGTGCCGCTGCCGGCGCGGTCCCGGCGCGAGCAGGAGGACGACGAGCGCGACTCCTCCAGTCGGCGCGGTCGCCGCCGCCGCGGTTCCGACGACGACCAGCGCGACGAGCCCCGTCAGCGCCAGCGCGTCGTCGAGTACATCACCGAGCCCAAGGCGATCAAGGGCTCCACTCGCCTCGAGGCGAAGAAGCAGCGTCGCCGCGACGGTCGCGACGCCGGCCGCCGTCGTCCCGTGGTGACCGAGGCCGAGTTCCTCGCCCGCCGCGAGTCGGTCGACCGGATGATGGTGGTCCGCTCCAAGAACGGACGCACGCAGATCGGCGTCCTCGAAGACAACGTCCTCGTCGAGCACTACGTCGCCCGCAACCAGGACGCTTCCCTGATCGGCAACGTGTATCTCGGCCGTGTCCAGAACGTGCTGCCCAGCATGGAGGCCGCGTTCGTGGACATCGGTCGCGGCCGCAACGCCGTGCTCTACTCGGGCGAGGTGGACTGGGACGGGGTCGAGACCGGCAACCAGCCCCGCCGCATCGAACTCGCCCTCAAGCCCGGCGACCGCGTCCTCGTTCAGGTCACCAAAGACCCCGTCGGTCACAAGGGCGCACGCCTCACCAGCCAGATCTCGCTCCCCGGCCGCTACCTCGTGTACGTGCCGGGCGGCTCGATGAACGGCATCTCCCGCAAGCTGCCCGACAACGAGCGGGCCCGACTGAAGCGCATCCTCAAGGAGGTGCTGCCCGAGTCCTCGGGCGTCATCGTCCGTACCGCCGCTGAGGGCGCCACCGAGGAGCAGCTCACCCGCGACGTGCAGCGCCTGACCGCGCAGTGGGAGCACATCCAGAAGCAGGTGCAGTCGCAGCAGGCCCCCGCGCTACTGCACGCCGAGCCCGACCTGTTGGTGAAGATCGTCCGCGACGTGTTCAACGAGGACTTCACCAAGATGCTCATCCAGGGCGACGACGCGCAGAGCACCATCCGCGCCTACCTCGAGAGCGTCGCGCCCGACCTGCTCGAGCGGGTGGAGACCTATACCGACGAGATCGACCCGTTCGACGCGTTCCGCATCACCGAGCAGATCGAGAAGGCGCTCGACCGCAAGGTGTGGCTGCCGTCCGGCGGATCCCTGGTGATCGACCGCACCGAGGCGATGACCGTCGTCGACGTGAACACCGGCAAGTTCGTCGGCTCCGGCGGCAACCTCGAGGAGACCGTCACCAAGAACAACCTCGAGGCGGCCGAGGAGATCGTCCGTCAGCTGCGGCTGCGCGACATCGGCGGCATCATCGTCGTCGACTTCATCGACATGGTCCTGGAGTCCAACCGCGACCTCGTGCTGCGCCGGCTCGTCGAGTGCCTCAGCCGTGACCGCACCAAGCACCAGGTCGCCGAGGTCACCTCGCTCGGTCTCGTGCAGATGACCCGCAAGAAGCTCGGTCTGGGGCTGCTGGAGACCTTCAGCGAGCCGTGCGAGGTGTGCGCCGGTCGCGGCGTCATCGTGCACCACGACCCGGTCGTGAAGCACCGTGGCAACTCGTCGGGCGGCCAGCGCCGCACGAGGGGCGGGGGATCACCGGCATCCGCTCCGCAGCAGCCGGCAGCCGCCAACGGCGTCACGCACAGCATCACCGAGGGGGCGAAGTCCGCCCTCGCGCAGATCGCGGCCTCGACGATCGTGTCACCTGCCGAGCCGTCGGCGCCCGCCGAGACACCCGAGGCGGAGCGCCCCAAGAAGGCGCGCAAGAAGCGCGGCGGCGACCGCAAGGCACCCAAGAACGAGGCTGAGCAGCTGCTCGAGTCGGTTCTCGACGCACTTCCCGAGCCGAAGGCACCTGGCCAGGGGCGCAATCGCCGCCGCGTCTCCACCGCCGGGCTGTCCGGCACCCCGATCCTCGTGCACCAGGACGGCTCAGGGCAGGCTGCGGCGCTCCCGCGCCCTTCGACGGGCTCAGGGCAGGCTGCGGCGCTCCCGCGCCTTGACACGGAGTCCTGAGTCGATCAGCCGCCTGACGAGCTCCTTGCCTCCGACGTGCTCCGCGCCGGCGGCGAGGAGCGCAGGAAGCATCTCCGCCGGAACGTCGTAGTGGTCGCGGTCGAAGGAGCGTGCAGGTACGTTCGCGGCCGACGCGAACGCGTGCAGCTCGTCGAGGCCGGTGTCGCTGACCAGGTGGGCCCACAATCGCCCGTGAGCGGGCCAGATGGGGTCATCGACGAGAACGGCCATGCCCGTGATCGTACGCGGCGTTGCGGGGCGGGGGCGGTCGCTTTGCGGCAGGGGCCGGCATCCGGTAAAGTTGTCCTTTGGTGCGCGAGCCCTGTCGTCCCCGGCGGACGGCGAGCAGAAGCCCTTGCATCGCACCAACAGTCTTCCCGTGAGATTCCCGGAGCCGTGTGCTCCCCAACGAAACAGGTATGAAGTGGTTTACGCAGTAGTGCGCGCCGGTGGCCGGCAGGAGAAGGTCGAGGTCGGCACGATCGTTCAGCTCGACCGTGTTCAGGCTGCCCAGGGCGAGAAGATCGAGCTGCCCGCCGTGCTGCTCGTCGACGGTGCCACGGTGACCACCGACGCCGACAAGCTGGCGAAGGTCAAGGTCACCGCCGAGGTGATCGGCGACCTCCGCGGCCCGAAGATCATCATCCAGAAGTACAAGAACAAGACCGGCTACAAGAAGCGTCAGGGCCACCGCCAGGAGCTCACGCGCGTCAAGATCACCGGCATCAAGTAAGCACGGAAGAGGCTGAACAATGGCACATAAGAAGGGTGCGAGCTCGACCCGCAACGGTCGTGACTCCAACGCACAGCGACTCGGCGTGAAGCGATTCGGCGGCCAGACCGTCAACGCCGGCGAGATCCTCGTCCGTCAGCGCGGCACGCACTTCCACCCCGGCGTGAACGTCGGCCGCGGTGGCGACGACACCCTGTTCGCCCTCGAGTCCGGCGCAGTGCAGTTCGGCACGAAGGGCGGCCGCAAGGTCGTCAACATCGTCGCTGCTGCACAGTAATCACAGCAGGCATTCGGACGGGGCGGGCTTCGGCTCGCCCCGTCCGCGTATCCGCCCGCATCTCATCAGGAACCGAGGAAAGCTCGCATGGTCACGTTCGTCGACACCGTCACGCTGCACCTGCGCGCAGGCAAGGGCGGAAACGGCTGCGTCTCGGTGCACCGAGAGAAGTTCAAGCCCCTCGGGGGTCCTGACGGCGGAAACGGCGGCGATGGCGGCGACGTCATTCTCATCGCCGACCCCCAGGTGACGACGCTGCTGTCGTACCACCACTCGCCGCACCGCTCCGCCGGCAACGGCGGCTTCGGCATGGGTGACCTGCGCTCGGGTGCGGCCGGTGAGGACCTGGAACTTCCCGTCCCGGTCGGAACCGTCGTCAAGGACCCGTCCGGCGAGGTGCTGCACGACATGGTCGTTCCGGGGGAGCGGGTCGTCGTCGCCGCGGGAGGACGCGGCGGGCTCGGCAACGCCGCCCTCGCGTCGCAGAAACGCAAGGCGCCCGGCTTCGCCCTGCTCGGCACGCCCGGCTTCGAGGGCGATGTCGTCCTGGAGTTGAAGACGGTCGCCGACGTGGCGCTGGTCGGCTTCCCGTCGGCGGGCAAATCCAGCCTGATCGCCGCGATGTCGGCAGCACGACCGAAGATCGCCGACTATCCGTTCACCACACTGCACCCCAACCTCGGCGTCGTACAGGCGGGGGAGAGCCGGTACACCGTCGCCGACGTTCCCGGTCTCATCGAGGGTGCAAGCGAGGGGCGTGGCCTCGGCCTCGACTTCCTGCGGCACGTCGAGCGCTGTTCTGCGCTGCTGCACGTGCTCGACTGCGCCACGCTCGAGCCGGGCCGCGACCCGCTGTCCGACTTGGACGTCATCCTCGGCGAACTCGGCGCCTATCAGGTGCCAGAGGGCCAGAAGCCGCTCCTGGAGCGCCCGCAGCTCGTGGCGCTGAACAAGATCGACGTGCCCGAGGCGCGCGACCTGGCGGAGATGGTGCGGCCTGACCTCGAGGCCCGCGGTTTCCGCGTGTTCGAGATCTCCACCGTGTCGCACGAGGGTCTCCGTCCGCTCAGCTTCGCACTCGCCGAGCTCGTCGAGCAGCACCGCGTCGCTGTCGCGGTCGAAGCGCCGCCCGAGCGCGTCGTGATCCGGCCCCGCGGGGCCAAGGAGGAGTTCTCGATCCGGGTCGAGGGCGGAACCTACGGCAACGTCTACCGCATCGTCGGCGAGAAGCCGGTGCGCTGGGTGCAGCAGACCGACTTCCAGAACGAGGAGGCCGTCGGCTACCTTGCCGACCGCCTCGAGCGGATCGGGATCGAAGACGCGCTGCTGCGCGCCGGTGCCACCCCCGGCTCCACGGTCGTCATCGGTGAAGGCGACGGCGTGGTGTTCGACTGGGAGCCGTCGATCTCGTCGGCTGCCGAACTGGCGACGGCGCCGCGCGGCACCGACCCCCGATTCGACCGCAGCACTCGCCGCACCACCAGCGAGCGTCGCGAGCGCTATCACGAGCGGATGGATGCCAAGGCCGCGGCACGCGAGGAGCTGGAGGCCCAGCGTCGCGCATCGCGAGAGGATGCTGAATGACGGCACGGACCCGGGCGGAACTCGCCTCCGCCGAGCGCATCGTGGTGAAGGTCGGCTCGTCGTCGATCAGCGGTGAGTCGTCGTGGCGCATCCCGATGATTGTGCAGGCGCTGTCGGCGGCGCACCGCCGCGGAGCGGAGATCGTGCTCGTCTCGTCGGGCGCCATCGCCACCGGCATCCCGTTCCTGCAGCTCGACGCGCGCCCGAACGATCTGGCCACCCAGCAGGCCGCCGCCGCGGTCGGGCAGAACGTGCTCGTGTTCCGCTATCTCGAGGCGCTTCGTCCGTTCGGCATCGTCGCCGGGCAGGTGCTGCTCACCACCGGGGATCTCGAGAACCCCACCTCGCGCAGCAACGCCCGCCGTGCCATGGAGAGGCTGCTGTCGCTGCGGGTCATCCCCATCGTCAACGAGAACGACACCGTCGCCACGCAGGAGATCCGCTTCGGTGACAACGACCGGCTGGCCGCCCTCGTGGCACAGTTGCTGAATGCCGACGCGCTCGTGCTGCTCAGCGACGTCGAATCGCTCTACACCAAGCCGCCCACCGACCCTGCAGCGGAGGCGATCGATGTGATCGCCGCGGACGACGACCTCGCCGGACTCGAGTTCGGCTCCTCGGTGGTCAACAGCGTCGGAACCGGCGGGGCGGCGACCAAGGTGTCTGCCGCTCGCATGGCGACCGCCGCGGGCATCGGGGTGCTGGTCACCAGCGCCGACCTCGTCGGCAAGGCGCTGGAGGGTGCCCAGATCGGCACCTGGTTCGAACCCACCCTGCGCTGAGCGGTCGCACCCGGATCGGCGTGCCCTCCCGGCTCGATACACTGACCGGATGAGCACTCCGACCGCCGCCGACGAGGCCGTGGACACACCGCAGGACCGCCTGAGTCGGGCGAAGGACGCCTCTCGCGAGATCGCCCGCCTCACCAGCGGCAGCAAGGCCGACGCTCTCGAGGCCATCGCCGCGGCCATCGAAGACAACGCCGCGCGCATCATCGCCGCCAATGACGCCGACATCGAACGCGGCCGCCGCGACGGCATCGGCGACGCCCTCATCGACCGGCTCCGCCTCGACGAGAAGCGCGTCGCAGCTCTGGCATCCGCCGTGCGCGACGTCGCCGCCCTGCCAGACCCCATCGGTCAGGTGGTGGGCGGGCACCGGATGCCGAATGGCGTCGCCCTCGAGCAGATCCGGGTGCCGTTCGGGGTGGTCGGCGCCATCTACGAGGCGCGCCCCAACGTGACCGTCGACATCGCCGCCCTCGCGCTGCGCGCCGGCAACGCGGTCGTGCTGCGCGGAGGCAGCGCGGCCCGTGAGTCGAACACGGTGCTCGTCTCGGTGATGCGCGACGCCCTGGCATCCGTCGGGGTGACAGCCGAGGCGATCCAGACCGTCGACGACTTCGGGCGCGACGGAGCCAAGGCGCTCATGCACGGCCGAGGATTCATCGACGTGCTCGTGCCACGAGGCAGCGCGGCGCTCATCGAGACGGTGGTGACCGAGTCGACGGTGCCCGTGATCGAAACCGGCGCCGGGGTCGTGCACATCGTGCTCGACGAGTCGGCGCCGATGGATTGGGCCCGGGACATCGTGGTGAACGCCAAGGTGCAGCGCCCGAGCGTGTGCAACGCGGTCGAGACCGTGCTCGTGCTGCGTCAGGCCGCACCCCAGCTCGTGCCCGTCGTGGTCAGCGCACTGCAGAGCGAGGGCGTCGCCATCCACGGCGACGACATGGTGGCGGGTCTCGTGCCCAATGTCATCCCCGCGACCGAGGAGGACTGGGCTGCGGAGTACCTCGGTTTGGAGATCGCCGTGAAGGTCGTCGACACGCTCGACGATGCGCTCGAGCACATCCGCCGGTACAGCACCGGTCACACCGAGTCCATCATCACGACCGACTCACGCAATGCCGAACGCTTTCTCGCCGAGGTCGACTCCGCCGTCGTGATGGTCAACGCATCGACGCGGTTCACCGACGGCGGCGAATTCGGTTTCGGAGCAGAGGTGGGCATCTCCACGCAGAAGCTGCACAGTCGCGGACCGATGGGACTCGCCGAGCTGACCAGCACCAAATGGCTGGCGCGCGGTTCCGGCCAGACGCGCGGCTGAGGACTAGACTGGACAGGCGTTTGCTCGCACGGTCAGGAACGGAGTCAGGATGAACCTCGTCGCACAGTTTGCGATGGCAGCCGCCGAGGCGGAGCACCACGGTAACGTGGCGGCCGACACGGTGATCTACGGCATCATCGCTGCGGCGATCTTCGCAGCGCTCGCCCTGGTGACGCTGTCCTACCGCAACGTCGCCAACCGGCATTCCGCCAAGGCCGAGGCCTGGGCCGACAGGCACGGCCGAGACGGCCACGGAGCGGGGCACGGCCACTAGGCTCGCATGGCGTCCTCCACCGCTCGGGCACCGCGCATCGGCGTGATGGGTGGCACGTTCGACCCCATCCACAACGGTCACCTGGTCGCGGCGAGCGAAGTGGCGCACTCCTTCGACCTGGACGAGGTCGTGTTCGTGCCCACCGGGCAGCCCTGGCACAAGCAGAACGTCACACCGAGCGAACATCGCTATCTCATGACCGTCATCGCGACGGCATCCAACCCCGACTTCACGGTCAGCCGGGTCGACATCGACCGCGGCGGCACGACCTACACGATCGACACCCTGCGCGACCTCAAGCGCGAGCGGCCCGACGCGGAGCTGTTCTTCATCACCGGTGCCGATGCCGTGGCGCAGATTCTCAGTTGGAGGGACCATGATGAGTTGTGGGACCTCGCCCATTTCGTCGCCGTCTCCCGTCCGGGTCACGTGCTGAGCACCGACGGGCTCCCCACGGAGGACGTGAGCCAGTTGGAAGTGCCGGCGCTGTCCATCTCGTCGACGACGTGCCGGGAGCGGGTCCGGTCGGGATCGCCCGTCTGGTACCTGGTGCCCGACGGCGTCGTCCAGTACATCGCGAAGCATCACCTGTATCGGAGCAAGGCATGAGCACATCGGAGCAGAACGGAGGCCCGCAGCTGACGCGCAAGCAATTGCGTGAGCTTCGGCTGACCGGTTCGACGCCGGTCATCAGCGAGCAGGAGGTCTCGGAGGCGGCACCGCCGCAGCCGGCAGCGGTGCTGCCCCGGGCCGCCGAGCCGGCGCCCATCGCCGACGCGCCAGCGCCCACGCCGTCTGAGGATCACCCTGTCGACGCCGACGGCGTGCCACTGACCCGCAAGCAGATCCGCGAACTGGAGCGCCTCCGCGCGGCATCCGGTGAAGCCCCCGAGGGCGATGCGGGGGAGGAGCCGTCGGCAGAGCCGAGCCAGGAGGAAGACGCGCTGCCGCCGCTCGTCTCCGAAGTCCCGTCGTTCCCCGTCGCGCCCGCCCCGGAGCCTGCTGTCGTGCCGGATGCTGTGCCCCCTGCGGAACCAGCAGAGGCCACCGGACCGGCCGTCGAGGCCGACGCGTCCGAGGATGAGCCGAAGGACGAGAAGCCGGAGCGGCCGATGGTCGGCGAGGCCTTCGGTCTGGGGGTGAAGCAGAACCCCGAGCCGCCCATCATCCCTGCCGTCTTCGATGATCTCATCGACGGCGGTTCCGGTGGATCGCACCATTCGCCCACCGCATTGATCTACACGCACGCGCCGGGAGTCGGCTCCCTCTCCGGCCCCGTCGCGTCGACGGGTGAGCTGCTCATCACCGGCAGTTACGAGGTGCCCGAGCTCGGCTCGCACGGGCACGCCCTGGGTACGACGGACGGCAAGGACATCGACGCCGTGCTCATCGACGGTGAACTGGCCCCGTCCTCATCGCCGACGCCGATCGCGGCGAGTTCCGCGATCAGCACCTCCAAGCCCGCCGGTGAGGTCATCCGCCCGCCGGCACCTGAGAAGGGCAACCGACTCATGCTCACCCTGGCGATCGTCGCCGGAGGCCTTGCCATCGCGCTGGCCGCCGTGCTCATCGTCGCCTTCACCACGAACGTCTTTGGATGATGCAATCACCTGAAACCGCAGTCGACATGCTCCAGATCGCCGCTGACGCGGCGGCATCCAAGGGCGGCGAGGATCTCATCGCCCTGAACGTCTCGGGCCCGTTGCCCCTCGTCGACATCTTCCTGCTCGTCACCGGCAACAGTGAGCGCAACGTCGCCGCCATCGCCGACGAGGTGGAGGACAAGCTCATCGAGGCCGGGCACCGCCGCGTTCGCCGTGAGGGTCGTGCGGAGGCCCGCTGGGTGCTGCTCGACTTCGGCGACCTGATCGTGCACGTCTTCCACTCCGAGGAGCGCGTGTACTACGGGCTCGAGCGGCTGTGGAAGGACTGCCCGATCGTGCCGATCGAGGTCGCCCAGCCCGGCGACTGAGCGACCGCCGGCAAACCGCGCCTTGCTGTCGGTGGCGCGGTGCTGTTTGACGACCCCGAATGGGTATTGACTTTAGTACCGCTCAAATGGTTTGATCGAGTATCAAATCAAACTGTTCGAGAGGACGACCGATGGGGCGCAGCTACGATATGACGACGCGGACGAGAGCCGCCGAGTCGACACGGGAGCGGATCCTCGAGGCCGCACGTGAGCAGTTCTTCACCGCGCCTTACGACGACGTGACGATCACCGCCGTCGCACGGGCAGCTCACGCGTCGCATCAGACCGTGCTGAATCACTTCGCCTCCAAGGAGGGACTGTTCGCCGCACTCGTCGCGCAGGTCGGCGGCGAGATCGAGGCAAACCGTGGGGGAGTGCCACCGCGCGACGCGCACACCATCGTCGCCGTATTGATGCGCCAGTTCGAGCAGTACGGCGACATCAACGCGCGGCTGGCCGCAGTCGAGGATCGTATCCCGGCGGTCGCGGAGGCGCTGGAGATCGGCAGGGACAGCCACGCCGGCTGGCTGCGGGAGATCTGCGCGGACCACCTCCCGAGCGCGGAGCCGGATCGACGTACATACCTGGCCGCTCTGCATGCCGCGACGGACGTCTACACGTGGAAGCTGCTGCGTCGGGACCTCGGTCTCTCCCCGGAGGAGACAGCCTCAGCCATGGAGCGCTTGGTGCGAGCGATCCTCGGCGGCGACTGACAACCGCACCGATCACAACTCACCGACAAGGAGGTCTGAGATGCACTATCTGTTCGCGATCTGGGACGGCGGCGGCGCCGTACCGCCCCAGCTGGCCCTTGCGCGCGGCCTCATCGACCGCGGTCACACGGTCACCGTTCTGGCCGATCCCACCCTCGAGGGTGAGGTATCTGCGGCCCGCGCGGAGTTCCGTTCGTGGCGCCGCGCTCCTCACCGTCGCACGCAGGACGAGACGATCGCCGATGACAGAGGGATCAGCAACCCGTCACGGCTTGTCCAGCTGCTGCTCGACGAACTGGTGGCGGCGCCGTCAGCTCGATTCGCGGCGGACGTGCGCGACGCCGATCGCGAGCGCCGAGCGGACGTGATCGTCGCGGAGATGCCACTGCTGGGTGCCCTCGCGGCCGGCCAGGCGCTGCGGCGGCCGACAGTGGCACTCATGACACTCTGCTATGCCGCCCCGCACCCTGACCTGCCACCCTTCGGCACTGGCTTCGGCCCTGGGGTCGGGCCGATGAGCAGGTTCCGCAACAAGATCGTGGCCCGGCTCGCCGAACGGCTGTGGGACCGTGGAGTCGAAGCTCTCGACGCGACGCGTGCAGAGCTGGGACTGGGCCCAGTCGGCCGGCACCTGTGGGATCAACTGCGCCAGGTGGACCGGGTTCTCGTGCTCACCTCACGGGAGTTCGACTTCCCCTGCTCGACGTTGCCGGCGAACGTGCGATATGTGGGCCCACAACTGGCAGATCCTGCCTGGGCCGGGAAAGACGTGACACTGCCGCCGGGCGCCGAACCGCTCGTGCTCGTCTCGTTCTCGTCGACGCCGATGGAGCAGGTGTCCCTGTTGCGGCGCACGTTGCGCTCGCTCGCCGACCTGCCGGTCCGAGCGCTCGTCACGACCGGCCCGGCCGTCGACCCGGACGAGGTGATCGCCGATGTGCGCTTGCGGCCTGGCATCAGCGTGGTCCGGTCCGCCCCGCATGGCGCCGTCCTGACGCACGCGGCGGCAGTGGTGACCCACGCCGGGCACGGAACCGTCGTCAAGGCGCTCTCCGCTGGAGTTCCGCTCGTGTGTCTGCCGATCGGCCGAGATCAGCCGGACAACGCCGCCCGGGTCGTCGCGGCCGGGGCCGGGATCCGGTTGAAGTCGTCGGCATCCGTCAGCGCGATCGCGCAGGCCGTCGAGCGGGTGTGCTCGGACGAGGCGTACCGGTCTGCCGCTCGCACCCTGGGTGCCTCACTCGCGCGGGAGGCGGTGAGCGGAGCCGCATTGGACGAACTCGAGGCGATCGCGCGGGAGTCAGCCGCGTCGCATCGATGATTCAGCATTAATCCGTGCTGTCGACGGCGCCGGGCGTTGTCACTCTCTGCGAGTACCGACGCCCGGCGTGTCGTTCGTCTCCGAGATGTCGGTGATCCCCGCCTCGTCGTCGGGGTCGATCTGCACGGCATCCGCCGCGCCCGA
>JAPSIX010000102.1 GCA_031178475.1 Microbacterium sp.
TGCGAGATCGCCGGCTCCATCGTGTATCCGGTCAGCAGCGTGGTCAGCGTGATGCCGAGCTGCGCGGACGACAGGTGCGTGGAGGTGATCCGCAGTGCGCGGATGGTGAGCGACAGGCGGGATTCGCCGCGCGCCTGGCGGGCTTCGAGATCAGCGCGGTCGAGGTTCACCAGAGCGAACTCGCTGGCGACGAACAGACCCGTCCCGATGATGAGCAGGAGCCCCACGCCCAGCAGGACGTATTCCATCAGCTGCTGCTCCCCCCGAAGACGAGGGGCGGGCGGTGGGGCGATGTACTTCTAGAGGGAGGGTCGTCCATTGTGCGCACGATCTTACCGAACCCGCCTGAGCCGGGATGTCGCGCGGCCACGCGTGCGCTGCGGTTTCCGGCATCCGCTGTGCCGATCGACGCAGCTGATGCTGAATCCTGCCGCGGACGCGGTGCGGGCAAGCGATACGCGCCCGACGCAGGCGGGGAGGTCGCGCTCAATCGCTGATTCGACGAGAGGTGGGCCGCGGCAGAGCGCTCGGCAGCCCGTCGGCGATCAGGATGTCGTACAGCTTCCGCGGGTCGCGCAGGGCAGGCGTGCGCCACCTCGACACCCGTCGCACAATCCTGCTGAGCGCATCCGCGCGGTCCTTCTCGGCGATCAGCGCCTCCTCCGGCGTACGGCCCGCGAGCAGCGCGGGATCGAGATACTTGCCGAGTCCGTCGAACTCCCCCACGTGATCCTGGTCCGGGAAATAGAAGTCGGTGCGCACGAGAGACCGGTCGGGAAGGATGAACTCGCGCTGCAGCACCGGTTGCGGGAAACCGAGGCGGCGGATGAGGATGCGGCTCTGTGACTCCCGCACGGAATCGGACGCCCCTGTCGCCGCGGCCACGGCGTGCCTCACCCGCGCACCGCCCTTGACCGGGGCGTTCGTCTGGGTGAGCGCGACCAACTCATCCAGGCTCGCGAGCGGCCCCCCGGGTCGCCGCTCCCACAGGAGCTGGTCCAGCACGACCACGGCGTGCAGATGATCGGAGATCGCGGCGATGTCGATCGCCGTCTGCGTGGGGGAGGTCACATAGTGTCCGCGCCACTCGTGCAGCTCGAGATCGTCGACGCCGACCGCGTGTCTGCGGACGAGGCCCGAGGATCGGCCGCCGCCCGCAGGCGGGACGCGTACATCGACACGCTCCGGCCACGGGCCGAGAATGTCCATGTCGTGCACAGCTGCCGCTGCGAAATGCGACAGCACGGCGGGTGCCCGCATTCGGTCGACCGTCTCCACGACGCGGAGTCGGTGTCGCTCGATCGGCGTCAGTGCGTCCCATTCGTGCTTGAGAACGAACGAGCCGGGAACCACCCTGTGGATGGTTTCCGCGGCAAGTGCCCGCCTCACCTTGCGATAGTCCGGAAGGTCGGGAGACCCGTCGCGCACGCGTCGGACGGTGGCCTGGGGCGCTGAAGGGGTGTGCATTCCGGCATCCTGACCGAGCCGCGGTCGGCGCGGGGCGGGAGTGGCGGCGACTGTGCATATCGCTGGAGGGTGCCGTCGATGTGGAGAGTGATCGCGCACCACGAAAGCGGCAGGTTCTGGCATCCGCCACATCGATCGTCGCCGCGGATGCTGGAAAATGCCGCGCACGCGGTGAAAGCAAGGCAACGGCCGCGCGCCGCGCGGCTACCAGCTCACCGGCAGCGCCTTGCCCTCCTCGTACCCGGCAGCGGACTGCAGCCCCACGACCGCGCGCTCGTGGAACTCGTCGAGGCTGGCGGCGCCGGCGTAGGTGAACGACGAGCGGATGCCGGAGGTGATCATGTCGAGCAGGTCCTCCACCCCCGGGCGCAGCGGATCGAGGTGGATGCGCGAGGAGGAGATGCCCTCGGCGAACAGCTCCCGGCGTGCCCGCTCGTATGCGTTCAGCCGGCCGAACCGCGCCTGCACGGCCTTGGTGGATGCCATCCCCCACGACTCCTTGTACAGCCGGCCCTCCTCATCGCGCTGCAGTTCGCCCGGCGCCTCGACGGTGCCGGCGAACCACGAACCGATCATCACCGACGCTGCGCCGGCGGCGAGCGCGAGCGCGACGTCGCGCGGATACCGCACTCCCCCGTCGGCCCAGACGTGCGCGCCGAGCTCGCGCGCCGCCTCGGCGGTCTCCAGCACGGCGGAGAACTGCGGCCTGCCGACCGCTGTCATCATCCTGGTCGTGCACATGGCGCCGGGTCCCACTCCGACCTTGACGATCGAGGCGCCCGCTGCGACGAGATCGCGCACGCCGTCGGCGGTCACCACGTTCCCGGCCACGATCGGCAGATTCAGGCCGAGCCCGGCGACCGCTTCCAATGCCCTCAGCATCCCGTCCTGGTGGCCGTGCGCGGTGTCGACGACCAGCACGTCGACGCCCGCCGCGGCCAGCGCTGCCGCCTTCGCCGCGACGTCGCCGTTGATGCCCACGGCCGCGCCGACCGCGAGGTGGCCGGCCGAGTCGACGGCGGGGCGGTACAGATTGGTGCGCAGCGCGGTACGACGCGACAGTGTTCCGACCAGCCGGCCGTGCTCGATCACGGGCATCATCTCCGCGTCCGCGGCGTCGATGGCGTCGAACGCGGCGCGGCCGTCGGTGATCTCCTCCGCGTCGAGTGCCGGCGAGTGCTCGTGCACGAGGTCGCGCAGCGCGGTATCCGCCGGCGCATCGGCGAGACGCTCGGCAGGCACGATCCCGGCGATGTCCTCGCGCAGCAGAGGACCGGCCGGCGAAGCGGTCGCGACCACCACGCCGTAGCCCTCCACCGCCGGGAGCAGACGAAGCGCATCGCCCACCGTGGCGTGCGGGAACAGCACCAGCGGGGTGTCCCAGCGCACCGGCTGCTGCTTGACCCACCGGATGGCGGCATCCAGCTCCTGCAGCGGCAGGTCCTGGGGCAGCACGCCGATGCCGCCGCGGCGGGCGAGGGAGGCGGCCAGCCGGGGTCCGGTGACGGAGTTCATGTTCGACGCCACCACCGGGATGGTCGCCGGTGTCCCGTCGCCGGGCGCGAGATCCACCTGCAGCCTGCTCGTGACGGCCGATCGCCGCGGCACGAGGAAGACGTCCGAGTACGTCAGATCCACCAGAGGTCGTTCGCCGGAGAACTCCATGCCGCCAACCGTACTCCGAGCAGTCGCGAGACGGCGCGGCCCACAGCGATCAGGGAGCCGATTGGCATTAGGCTTGAATCCCGAAACGTGTGCGACCCGACCACACTTCGCGTGCCCGAGGTCGCTTCACACAGATTCAGCGACGAAAGAGGGCGATCGAGCGTGTCGAACCAGTTGACCGGCGTCGGCGGCGACGGGGGGTTCGGAGCCAATTCGTGGCTCGTGGACGAGCTCTACGAGCAGTTCAAGAAAGACCGCAACTCCGTGGACAAGGAGTGGTGGCCGGTTCTCGAGCAGTATCAGCCGGATGCCGCCGCAGGCGCCTCCGGTCAGTCGACGCCCTCGCACCCGATGACCGCGCCGATCCCCGTGATCGGCGCGCAGCCGGTCGCCCGGACCACCGCGAAGCCCGCGAAGGAGGCGCCCATCCCCGCGCAGGCGCCCAAGCCGGCGGCGAAGGAGGAGGACGCACCATCCGCGGATGCGGACAAGGTCACCGCGCTGCGCGGCATGCCGAAGACCCTCGCGGCGAACATGGACGAGTCGCTCACCGTGCCGACGGCGACGAGCGTGCGCACCATCCCCGCGAAGCTGATGATCGACAACCGCATCGTCATCAACAACCACATGGCCCGCACCCGCGGCGGCAAGGTCAGCTTCACCCACCTGATCGGCTGGGCGCTGATCCAGACGCTGAAGGAGTTCCCGAGTCAGAACGTGTTCTACGCCGAGATCGACGGCAAGCCGTCGGTGGTCGCGCCAGCGCACGTGAACCTCGGCATCGCGATCGACATCCCCAAGCCTGACGGCACGCGTGCGCTGCTGGTGCCCAGCATCAAGCGGGCCGACACGATGACGTTCAACGAGTACCTGAGCGCCTACGAGGACCTCATCACGCGTGCGCGCAGCAACAAGCTCACGGCCGCCGACTTCCAGGGCACCACCGTCTCGCTGACGAACCCGGGAGGCATCGGCACGGTGCACTCCGTGCCGCGTCTGATGAAGGGGCAGGGTTGCATCATCGGCGCCGGCGCCCTCGACTACCCGGCCGAGTTCCAGGGGTCGAGCCAGAAGACGCTCACCGCGCTGGGCATCGGCAAGACGATCACGCTGACGAGCACCTACGACCACCGCGTGATCCAGGGCGCCGGGTCTGGCGAGTTCCTCAAGAAGGTGCACGAGCTGCTCATCGGCGAGCGCGGCTTCTACGAGGACATCTTCGCCGCCCTGCGCATCCCTTACCAGCCGATCCATTGGCACGCCGACATCGCCGTCGATCTGGCGGAGCGCGTGGACAAGACCGCTCGCGTGCAGGAGCTCATCAACGCGTACCGCGTCCGCGGGCACCTGATGGCCGACATCGATCCGCTCGAGTACGTGCAGCGCTCGCATCCCGACCTCGAGATCGAGAGCCACGGCCTGACGTTCTGGGATCTCGACCGCGAGTTCGTCACCAACGGATTCGGCGGCAAGCGCCTGCTGAAGCTGCGTGACATCCTCGGCGTGCTCCGCGACTCGTACTGCCGCACCCTCGGCATCGAGTACATGCACATCCAGGACCCCGAGCAGCGCCGGTGGTTCCAGGAGAAGGTCGAGGTCAAGTACGTCAAGCCCGGCCACGACGAGCAGCTGCGCGTGCTGCGCAAACTGAACGAGGCCGAGGCCTTCGAGACGTTCCTGCAGACGAAGTTCGTCGGGCAGAAGCGGTTCTCGCTCGAGGGCGGCGAGTCGCTCATCCCGCTGCTGGACGAGATCCTGCAGGGCGCGGCAGGAGCAGGGCTCGACGGCGCGGCGATCGGCATGGCGCACCGCGGCCGTCTGAACGTGCTTACCAACATCGCCGGCAAGACGTACGGCCAGGTGTTCCGCGAGTTCGAGGGATCACTGACGCCCGGCAACCAGCGCGGTTCGGGCGACGTGAAGTACCACCTCGGCACCCAGGGCACGTTCGTCGCCGAGGACGGCTCGGAGCTGCCGGTGTACCTCGCGGCGAACCCGTCGCACCTGGAGACCGTGGACGGCGTGCTCGAGGGCATCGTCCGCGCCAAGCAGGATCGCAAGCCCATCGGCACCTTTGCCTGGCTGCCGATCCTCGTACACGGCGACGCGGCGTTCGCGGGACAGGGCGTCGTGGTCGAGACGCTGCAGATGTCACAGCTGCGCGGTTACCGCACCGGCGGCACCGTGCACGTCGTGGTCAACAACCAGGTCGGCTTCACCACCCTCCCGACCGACTCGCGCACCTCGGTGTACGCCACCGACGTCGCCAAGACCATCCAGGCGCCGGTCTTCCACGTGAACGGCGACGACCCCGAGTCGGTCATCCACGTCGCCCAGCTCGCCTTCGAGTACCGTGAGCGCTTCCACCGCGACGTGGTCATCGACCTGGTCTGCTACCGCCGCCGCGGCCACAACGAGGGCGATGACCCGTCGATGACGCAGCCGCTGATGACCGACCTCATCCAGGCCAAGCGCTCTGTGCGCAAGCTCTACACCGAGGCGCTGGTCGGACGAGGCGACATCACCGAGGAGGAGTACGAGCAGGCCAAGGCAGACTTCCAGAACCGCCTGGAGATCGCCTTCGCCGAGACGCACGCCGCCGAGACCGGCGCGACCCCGATCGCTCCCGACCTCCCCGCTGTCGACGAGCAGATCGGCGCACCCGAGGTCACCGGCGTCCCGCTCGAGGTCGTGCACCTCATCGGCGACGCCCACGCCAACAAGCCGGACGGCTTCAGCGTGCATCCGAAGCTGCAGCAGCAGCTCGACAAGCGCGTCGAGATGAGCCGCAACGGCAACATCGACTGGGGCTTCGGAGAACTCCTCGCGTTCGGCTCCCTTCTCGTCGAAGGCACCCCGGTGCGCCTCGCCGGTCAGGACTCCCGCCGTGGCACGTTCGTGCAGCGCCACGCCGTGCTGCACGACCGCAGGAACGGCCAGGAATGGCTGCCGCTGGCGAACCTGTCCGACAACCAGGGCCGCTTCTTCGTCTACGACTCGCTGCTCAGCGAGTACGCCGCGCTCGGGTTCGAGTACGGCTACTCGGTCGAGAACACCGAGGCGCTGGTGCTGTGGGAGGCGCAGTTCGGCGACTTCGCCAACGGCGCGCAGACGGTCATCGACGAGTACATCTCGTCGGCAGAGCAGAAGTGGAGTCAGCAGTCGGGTGTGGTGATGCTGCTGCCGCACGGGTACGAAGGCCAGGGCCCCGACCACTCCTCCGCCCGGATCGAGCGGTTC
>JAPSIX010000010.1:0-20940 GCA_031178475.1 Microbacterium sp.
GTGACGTGCCGGTGCTCGTGGACAACACGTTCGCCACGCCGGTGCTGCAGAGGCCGCTCGAACTCGGCGCCGCCATGTCGCTGCACAGCGCCACCAAGTACATCGGCGGCCACGGCGACGTGATCGCGGGTGCGATCGCCTGCTCCGAGCAGACCGCACAGGCTCTCCGTCGCGTGCGTGCCATCACCGGAGCCGTGCTGCATCCGCTCGGCGCTTACCTGCTGCACCGCGGCCTCGCAACTCTCCCGCTGCGGGTCCGCGCGCAACAGCACACGGCACGAGTGCTGGCGGAGTGGCTGCGGGAGCACCCAGCGGTCGCCGAGGTGCTCTACCCGGAGTACTCCGATCCGCGCGGGCTGGTCGGTCGGCAGATGTCTGGCGGTGGGGCGATGATCGCGCTGCGTCTGGCGGGCGGTTATGCCGCGGCGGAGGCGCTGACCGCATCCGTGCGCCTGTTCACCCATGCGGTCTCGCTCGGTGGAGTGGACTCCCTCATCCAGCATCCCGCCGCTCTCACGCACCGACCCGTCGCCGCCGAGGCGCGCCCCGGCGCCGATATCGTGCGCCTGTCGGTCGGTCTGGAGAACGTCGAAGATCTGGCATCCGATCTCGAGCACGCGCTCTCGCGCACCCCTTCACCGGCGAAGCGCTGACACCGCCGCTGCGCGCAGGCCGCGCCGGCGTGACACGATGGACGGATGAGCTCCGCCAACCTCACGAGGGACGAGACCGCCCGCCGCGCCGAGGCGATCAGCGTCCACCGCATCCGTGTCGAGCTGGACGTGACGGGCGCTCCCGAGCATTCCCGCACGGGCTTCTCCACGGTCACCACGCTCGAGTTCGACGCGCGCGAACCAGAGACGTGGCTGGACTTCATCGGCGAATCCGTCTCGCGGGTGGTCGTCAACGGCGAAGAGCGCGAAGTGCGCTGGGACGGAGCTCGGATTGCTCTCGACGGCCTCGCCGAGAGCAACACCGTCCGGGTTGAGGCCGTCGGCATGTACAGCCGGTCGGGTGAGGGGCTGCACCGCTTCCACGACCCGGTCGATGGCGAGACGTACCTGTACACCCAGTACGAGCCGGCCGACTCGCGCCGGCTGATGGCCTGCTTCGAGCAGCCGGACATGAAGGCCGCGTACACGTTCGATGTCACCGCGCCCGCCGGCTGGCACGTGCTGTCGAACCAGACGGCATCCGAGGTGCACGAGGGGATCGGCATCCAGCGGGTCGTGTTCGCGCCGACGCTGCCCCTGTCGAGCTACATCACCGCGGTGGCTGCGGGGCCGTACGCGCGCATCGACGCGGAGTGGACCCGCGGCGACCAGCGAGTGGACCTCGGCGTGCTGTGCCGCGCCTCGCTCGCCGAGCATCTCGAGGCCGACGAGATCGTCGAAGTGACCCGACAGGGTCTCGACTTCTTCTCCGACGCATTCGCGTATCCATACCCGTGGGGCAAGTACGACCAGATCTTCGTGCCGGAGTACAACCTGGGGGCGATGGAGAACCCGGGCCTGGTGACCTTCACCGAGGGCTACATCACTCGCGGAGCCGCCACCGACGCCCAGCGCGGGGCGCGGGCGAACACGATTCTGCACGAGATGGCGCACATGTGGTTCGGCGACCTGGTCACGATGCGGTGGTGGGACGACCTGTGGCTGAAGGAGTCGTTCGCCGACTACATGGGAACGCACGCGTCGGCTGCCGCCACCCGCTTCACCGACGCCTGGGCGCGCTTCGCGAACAGCCGCAAGACCTGGGCGTACCGGCAGGATCAGCTGCCGACCACGCATCCGATCGTCGCCGACATCCCCGATCTCGAGGCCGCCAAGCTGAACTTCGACGGCATCACCTACGCCAAGGGTGCGGCCGTGCTCAAGCAGCTCGTCGCCTTCGTGGGCGAGGACTCCTTCTTCGAGGGTGCACGGCGATACTTCGCCGCTCACGCGTTCGGGAACACGACGCTCGCCGACCTGCTGCACACTCTCGAAGAGGTGTCGGGTCAGGACATGCGCGGGTGGTCGCGTGCGTGGCTGGAGACCAGCGGCGTCGCTGCGCTGAGCCTGGAGCCGGATGCTGACGGGCACCGCGTCCTCGTGCAGGACGGCGGCGAAGCGGGACCGCGCCCGCACCGGCTGCGCATCGGTCTGTACGACCTCGCCGACGGGCGTCTCGCACTGCGTGAGCGACTCGAGGTCGGCATCCACGAGGAGCGCACACCGCTTGAGGTGCCGGATGCCGATCTCGTGCTGATCAACGACGACGACCTGACCTACGCCAAGGCACGGCTCGACGAGCGCTCGCTCGGCACGGTGGAGCAGGCGCTTACGGCGCTGGACGACGACCTCGCCCGGGGGCTGGTGTGGTCGTCACTGTGGAACATGACCCGCGATGGCGAGCTGCCCGTCTCCCGGTATCTGGGCATCGTGCGGCGGCACGCCGCCAGCGAGCCGAACGTCGCGCTGGTGACCGCCGTCCTCGGCAACGCGGGGTACGCAGTGCAGCACTATGTGCCGGACGCCGAGCGTCCGCAGGAGCAGGCCGCCTGGGTCGACGCCACCTGGTCGGGTCTGGAAGGCGCCGACGCGGGCAGCGACGCGCAGCTCGCCTGGGCGCGAGCATTCGCCACGGCGTGCGCCTACGATGATTCCCGTTCGGATCGACTCGAGGCGATCCTCGCGGGTGACGCGCCACAGGGCCTGCCCATGGACGCCGATCTGCGCTGGCTCATGCTCACCGCGCTCGCCGCGACAGGGCAGGCGGATGCCGAACGCATCGTCGCCGAGAACGACGCCGACGACACCGCCGCCGGCCGTAAGGCTGCGCTCCGCGCGCTGGCTTCGCGCCCCGATCCGCGGGTGCGCAGCGCCGCGTGGGAGTCGGCGTGGAACGACCTCACCCTGAGCAACGACCACCTGGATGCCACGATCGGCGGCCTCAGGGCAGGCGGACGCCGCGATCTTATCGCCCCCTTCGATGAGGAGTACTTCGCGCGCATACGGGACGCGTGGACGCAGCGCAGCATCGAGCTCGCGCAGCGGCTGGTGGTCGGGCTCTTCCCCGCGACCGACACCACGCAGCTCGTGGACGAGTGGCTGGCGGCGAACGAGGATGCGCCGGCGGCGCTGCGCCGTCTCGTCATCGAGCAGCGCGACGACCTCGCACGCGACCTGCGCGTGCGGGCCGCTCAGCCGGCCTGACGGCAGCGTACGCGCACTGGCTCACTTCGTGCCGGTGAGCTCTGCGGCGGTGGACTCGCCGAGAGCCCGGAAGTCGGGACGGTCGTCGCTCGCGTCGAGCAGGATCGCCGTGAGCGCCGCGGCCCACGCGCGGGCTCTCATCCATGTGGCGTCGTCGTATCGCCCACTCGTGGCATCGCGGAAGGCGCACCGGCCGTCCGCGTCGAACGCGAGCCATGCGCCGGCGAGGTCGTAGGCCGGGTCGCCGGCGGTCACATCGCCGAAGTCGATCAGGGCTGTAAGGCGTCCGTTGTCGACGAGCACGTTGCCGGGATGGAGGTCACCGTGGATCCAGACCCGTTCGCGCGTCGGTGCGGCCTCGAGCCCCGCCTCCCAGCGCGCGAGCAGAATGTCGGCGAGGGCGGGCCGTGTGGCCGCGATCCGGCCGAGGCGGGTGCGCGTCGCCGGGTCGCGCCGGGCGAGCGGCACGCCGCGCACCGGATTCGGTGGCGCGTCGGCTGTCCCCGCAACGTGCAGGAGGAGGAGCGCGCTCGCCAGCTGCGGCGCCCATACGCCGTTCGCGCTGCGAGGCCGACCCAGCGCGTGGCCGCCCGGCAACCACGGCACCACCGACCACGACCAGGGGTAGCCGTCGCCCGGCGCACCGTGCAGCAGCGGCGCGGGCACGAGCACCCCCGACGGCCGCACTGCCGCGGCGATCTCGGGCAGCGCCCGCTGCTCGTGCGCGATGAGCGGTGCGGCCGCTTCGCGCCGAGGCAGACGGACGGCGAGGTCTGCGCCGAGCCGCCACATCGCGTTGTCCCATCCTTCGGCAGCTCGTGTGAGGGGAAGGTCTGCCAGGTGAGGAGCATCGCGGCGCAGCAGCGCGCGCACCGCACTTTTGTCGAGGTCGATCTCGGATGCCGGCGAGTCCGCCATGCTCAGAGGTCGAGGCTGTCGCCGGGATCGAGTTCGAAGAACTCCCCGCCGTTCTGCTCGGTAGCCCACCGCAGGCGCTGGCGGTGCATGTCCTTGCCGATCGTGGACAACGTCATGTCGTGCGTGCCGAACGCCCGGCGCGGCGCGACGGCCAGGACGAAGTCCATCGCGTCGCCGATGCGCAGCCACGGCGCACCCAGGGGAGCCGCGAGCGTCGCCACCTCGACGCCCTCGGGCACCGCATACGAGTCGCCGGGGTAGTAGAGCTCCTCGTCGACGAGCACCCCGAGGTTCTGGATGCGCGGCACGCTGGAGTGGATGACCTCGTGCGCGCCGCCGAAGAAGCGCAGCGTGAACGGCCCGGACTCGACGACATCTCCCGGGGCGACGACGGTGATGTCGTGGTCGGCGATGTCCGCGACGCTCTGCGGCGCGAAGATCGGGATGCCAGGGGAATCGCGCAGGATGCGATCGAGGTGCGCGGGTGTCCAGTGATCGGGATGCTCGTGTGTGATCACCACGGCCACGACATCGCGCAGGTCATCGGGGGGAGTGGTGAACGAGCCGGGGTCGATCAGCAGCGATTCGCCGGCCCTTTCGACACGGAGGGCCGCGTGTTCGTACTTGGTGACGCGCATGCGTCGAGTCAACCCGGCCGGATGCCGCAGGGCAAGGGCCGCGGGTGCGACACGCCCGCGATCCGCGGCCGCCCCGAGGCGATTTGGTGGCGCCGGAATCGCCATGCCATAATTGAACGGTTGCAAGGACGGCCTGAAGAAGGCCCGACGGCCCCATCGTATAGCGGCCTAGTACGCCGCCCTCTCACGGCGGTAACGCGGGTTCGAATCCCGCTGGGGTCACAACACCGCGAAGGCCCTCCGATCAGTCGGAGGGCCTTCGGCGTATCCGTCACCGGTGTGCTCAGGCCGCCGGTGCGCTGACCTCCCGCAGCTGGATCTCCTGCAGCCGCGGATTGCGCAACGGCAGGATCATCAGCACCGCCATCGCCCCGCCGTAAACGGCGAAGGGCACCCAGAGCGGCAGGATGCCGGCGAGCGCGCCGAACGCCGCCATACCGGCCGGCATCAGACAGTCGTCTCCGAGGCGCAGTATCGAACCGAGGCGGCCCAGGTACTCCGGCGCTGCCGTGGCCGCGAAGGTCGAGCTGAGCAGCACGGATGCGAAGCCGGCGGTCAGCCCGATCACCAGGCATCCCGCGCCGACGGCGGACGGCCACGGCGCTCCGAGTGCCGCGATCGCGGCACCCTGCACGAGCAACGCGACGAAGCCGCCGATCGCCTCCCGCCGGGGTCGCCACTTCACGACGATGAGCGCGCCGATCATGGCACCACCGCCGACGAGTGCCTCGAAGATCCCCACGGCGCCAGCGCCCCACCCGTTCGCCGTCGCCTGCAGCGGCAGGCCGATCGCGATGGCAGGCGCCACGGCGAGATTCAACCCCGACAGCGCGATGACCAGGGTGCGGGTGGCGCGGTTGCGCGCCAGATGCCCGAAGCCGTCGCCGATGCCGTGGAGGACGCTCTGCTCGCCTGAGGCGCGGGGCAGGGCGAAGCGGGGCCTGAGCATCAACGCGAGGAACGCGATCACGATCACGTACGTCACCGTGTTGGCCGCAGCGCTTCCCGCGAGGCCGTACGCGGCGACGAGGAATCCACCGATGGCGGCGCCGGTCATCGTTCCCAGACGTGACAAGGTCTGGCTGAGCGCGGAGTACGCGGGCAGATCCGCCGGCGCCACGAGCTGACGCGGCATGGTGCCCGCCGCGGGTTCGAAGAACGCATCGCACACGCCGAACGCGATCCCCGCCGCCAACAGCAGCGCCACGGTGGGCGCGGACGTCAAGCACCAGACGGCGACAGCGACGAGCACGCCGACGCGGAGCGCGTTGAACACGATCATCAGGCGCCGGGGTTCCGAACGGTCGGCGAACGCGCCGCCGAAGAGCAGCACGATCGCGCGCGGCAATGTCCCAGCGGCGACCACGAGCCCGGCGACCGCCGGTGAGGCGATCTGAACGGCAGTCCACGCGAACGCGATCAGGAACACCGCATCACCGGCATCCGAAAGCGCCTTCACCAGCAGCCATCCCTGCACGAGCCGGTCGCGCCGGAACGGCGGCAGGGTGCGGAGCATCCGCGGTTCGGCCGTCGTCATCTCACACCTCGGTGGGGAAGCCGTGAGCGAAGAAGAACACCGGATGACGGCGCTTACCGTCCTCGGTGTCGATGCCGGCACGCCACTCGGTGAGCAGCTGGACGAGCCGCTCCGAGAGGTCTGACAGTTCGTCCGGAGCAGCCCATGAGAGCCATTCCGCGTTGAAAGCCTCGAAGTCGGCGTACTCCGGTGCCTCGCGCTGCCGACGCCAGCGCTGGAGTCGTTCGATCTGCGCGCGGATGCCCTGCCGCTCGGCCTCTCGCGCAAGCAGAGCGTCGCCGGGAGCGCCGGCGAAATCATTGGCCGACCAGCTGAAGCCTCGACGCGCGAGCCGCCACCAGCTCGTGCGGCGGTCGCCCGTCGGATCCTCGGCCCGCTCCACGACGCCGGCGCGCTCCAGCATCCGCAGGTGGTGGCTGATGCTGCCCACCTGGCTGTCGAGCGCGCGCGAAAGCGCCGTGACCTGACTCGTGCCGTAGAGCAGCAGGTGATCGAAGATGCGGCGGCGCAGCGGATGGTGCACGGCCGTGATGACGGAGATGTCTTCCACGTGCAGAACGCTATGCGCGCCGCCGCATCTTCACAAGCCTTCTTGTATACCCCGGAAAATCAGCCTTCTTGCGTAATACGGCCGCTGTCCTCGTTAGTCCGACGACGCCTCGACCGACGTCGCGCGAGCCACCAGATCCCAGCGACGATCGCGATCGGCACGAGCCACGGGAGCACGAATCCGAACGCCACCACGACCGCGTTGAATGCGACCACCATGCCGTTCCAGCCCGCGAGCAATCCGTCCGCGAATCCGGCCGGGTCGGCGCTCGTCGACGTGCGCTCGATCAGCTGCACCGAGACCGAAGAGAGGGCGACCTGATCCTGGAGGCGCTCGAGCTCCTGCTCGTACGACTCCAGCTGCGCCTGCCGGTCGCTCAGCGCCGTTTCCGCGGCGATGAGATCGGCGACCGAGCCCGACTTCGACATCAGCTCCGTCAGCCGCTGAACCGACGCGCGCAGCGCATCCACCCGTGCCCGGAGGTCGACCGCGACGGAGGTCACGTCCTGCCGCGAGATGGACGTGCTGAGAACCTCGCCGTACTTGCCCAGAGCGCCGATGACCTGCTCCAGATCCTCCGACGGGATTCGGATGCCGATCCGCCCCGTCCCGCTCGCGGGCGGCGGCTCCGGCATCGAGACCTCCGCTCCCGACGAGCCGACCGACGCCGATTCCACATAGCCGTCGTGCTCACCGGCGAGGCGGGCGATTGCATCCGTCGCGTCCTGCACGTCCGCCACTTCGAGCGTGACCTGCGCGGTCGAGATGATCTCACGCTGGGTGGCGCCGTCTTCGGCCTTGACCGGGGGCACGGCGCTCTCGGCGGTGCCGCCCGCGCTCTGGTCGGCCGTGTGCGGCATCGCGCCGTCGCCGATCGCCGGCATCGACTCGGAGACCCCGGCTGGGCCGATCGACGAGAGCAGGGGCGGGGAGATGAGGGCGCCGATGACGAAGGCCGCCGCCACTCCTGCAACGGTCAGCCAGCGTCGGCGCGGACGGGGAGCGGATGCCGCGGCAGCATGCCGCCGTTCATCGTCGATCTCCTCGAACACGGCGCGCTCGATGCGCGCGATGGTGTCGTCCTCAAGAGGGGGCAGGACGGTGCCCGTGGTGTCGCTCATGCGTCTCTCACTTCCGTCACGGCGCCGCGCAGTCGCGAGCGCACCCTCGAGAGACGGTTCCGAACCGCGGCGTGGCTGACACCCAGATGCTCGGCGGCCGAGCCGTACGCCCAGCCCTCCGTGACGCACAGCCGGAACACCTCGCGATCGAGCTCGCTGAGCGATCCCACCTCGGCCGCGATCCGCTCGGCCAGCGCAGCCGAGACGACCTGGTCCTCCACGCTCACCGTGTCGGGGATGTCCTCCTGCACGGCGTCGGCCGTGTTCGCCCGGTCCCGTCGCAGCAGCCGCAACCGGTTCGCCGCCTGGAAGCGGCAGATCGTCGCCAGCCACGGCAGCAGCGAGTCGCCCGCGAGGTCGAGCCCCGGCAGCTTCCGCCACGCGACCACGAAGGTCTCCTGCGTGACGTCCTCGGCATCGGTCGCCGAACCGAGGATGCCGTGCGCGATCCAGTAGACGGGCCGGACGTAATCGCGGTAGATCGTCCGGAAGGCCTGCTGGTCTCCGGCCGCGGCTCGCCTGGCCCGCTCACGGTCTTCGCTGTGCATCGGCATCCCGCCTCGATCCTGTCTCTCACCGGAGAGTGTCGACGGATGTCCCATCGTCTCAGACACGATCACCCGTCCGGTAGTATTGCGGGTCGAGAGGGAGTATCCCGCTTCCGCGCGTATCGTCATCACGAGCACCGCCATCGCTGCTCCGGGCGCGCGACGCACACTGTGCGGGGGAGAGACTTTCGGTTCTCATCAACCCTTTCGAAAGGTGCTGTACGCCCTTGGTCATTCCCGCCTGGTTCGAGATCACCTCGATGATCGTGCTGACGATCATCCTCATCGCCGACCTGCTCCTGGTCAGGCTGCGCCCGCACATCCCGTCCACCAAGGAGTCCACCCTCTGGGTGACCTTCTACGTCGCCCTCGCCATGCTCTTCGCCGTTCTGCTCGGCACGGTCGGCGGATGGCCCAACGCCGGGGACTTCGTCACCGGCTGGGCGCTCGAGTACAGCCTCTCCATCGACAACCTGTTCGTGTTCGTGCTGATCATGACGCAGTTCGCCGTGCCGCGGCGGCTGCAGCAGCAGGTGCTGATGGTGGGCATCATCATCGCGCTGATACTGCGCGGTCTGTTCATCCTCGTCGGCGTCACGGTGATCGAGCACTTCTCGCCGATCTTCTACATCTTCGGCGCCTTCCTGATCTGGACGGCCATTCGCCAGGCTATGCCCGAGGAGCAGCACCACGAGGACGAGGTCAAGCGCGAGACCTTCATCGTGCGGGTACTGCGCCGGCGTATCGACATCAGCGATGGCTACGACGGCTCGCGCCTGCGCACCACCGTGGACGGCAAGCGCATGTGGACGCCCATGGTCATCGTCTTCATCACCATCGGCATGACCGACCTGATGTTCGCCATCGACTCGATTCCGGCGATCTTCGAGATCACCACGGACGCCTTCCTCGTGTTCACCGCGAACATCTTCGCGCTGATGGGCCTGCGCCAGCTCTACTTCCTGCTCGGCGACCTGCTCGACCGCCTGCGCTACCTGCACTACGGCATCGCCGTGATCCTCGGATTCATCGGCGTGAAGCTCATCATGCACGCGCTGCACGTGAACGAGCTGCCCTTCATCAACGGCGGCGAGCACGTCGAGTGGGTGCCCGACATCAACAACCTCGTCTCGCTCGGCGTGATCCTCGCCTCGATGCTGGTGGCCACCGCGGCCAGCCTCGTCGCGTCGGGTCGCGATCGGAAGAAGGCTGAGGCGCTCAAGCGCTGACGTTCTGCAACGCGGAAGGACCACCTGCCGTCGCGGTGTAAACTGGCCGACATGCGGCGGGTGGTTCTTCTTCTTAGCGGCCGCGGCGAGACCTCGATCTAGGCCTTCCTCGTCGCGGAGTCCGTTGTGGGCCGATACACCGAGCCAGAAGGAACACACCGCATGACCACGCAGACGCGACCGCGCACCCTGGCCGAGAAGGTCTGGGACGACCATCTCGTCGTGAAGGGTGAGAACGGCGAGCCGGATCTGATCTACATCGACCTGCACCTCGTGCACGAGGTCACCAGCCCGCAGGCCTTCGACGGCCTCCGCGCCGAGGGGCGTCCGCTGCGGCGCGTCGACCTCACCATCGCCACCGAAGACCACAACACTCCGACGCTGGCCATCGACAAGCCGATCGCCGATCTGACAAGCCGCACCCAGATCGAGACGCTGCGTCGCAACGCGGCCGAGTTCGGCGTCCGCATCCACTCCCTGGGCGACGCGGAGCAGGGCATCGTCCACGTCGTGGGGCCCCAGCTGGGCCTCACCATGCCGGGCATCACCGTCGTCTGCGGCGACTCGCACACGTCGACCCATGGTGCCTTCGGCGCGATGGCCTTCGGCATCGGCACCAGCGAGGTCGAGCATGTCATGGCGACCCAGACCCTGCCGCTGAAGCCGTTCAAGACCATGGCGATCAACGTCGAGGGCGAACTGAAGCCCGGCGTCACGGCGAAGGACATCATCCTCGCCGTGATCGCGAAGATCGGCACCGGCGGCGGGCAGGGCTACGTGCTCGAGTACCGCGGCAGCGCCATCCGGGCTCTCTCGATGGAGGGCCGCATGACGATCTGCAACATGTCGATCGAAGCGGGAGCGCGTGCCGGCATGGTCGCCCCCGACGACACGACCTTCGCCTACCTGCAGGGCCGTCCGCACGCGCCGCAGGGGCAGGACTGGGACGGCGCCGTCGCGTACTGGCGCACGCTGCCCACCGACGAGGGCGCCGAGTTCGACGCCGAGGTGTTCATCGACGCGAACGAGCTCGAGCCCTTCGTCACCTGGGGCACGAACCCCGGCCAGGGCGTCTCGCTGTCGGCATCCGTTCCGGATCCCGCCGACTTCGCCGACCCGAGCGAACGCGTCGCCGCCGAGCGCGCCCTCCAGTACATGGATCTCACGCCCGGCCTGCCACTGAAGGACGTGAGGGTGGATGCCGTGTTCATGGGCTCCTGCACGAACAGCCGCATCGAAGATCTGCGTGCCTTCGCGTCGATCATCAAGGGCCGCAAGAAGGCCGACGGAGTTCGGGTCATGGTCGTCCCCGGCTCCGCCCGCGTGCGGCTGGAGGCCGAGGCTGAGGGCATCGACAAGATCGTCGAGGAGTTCGGCGCCGAGTGGCGCTTCGCCGGATGCTCGATGTGCCTGGGCATGAACCCCGACCAGCTCGCGCCGGGGGAGCGCTGCGCCTCGACCTCGAACCGCAACTTCGAGGGCAGGCAGGGCAAGGGCGGGCGCACCCATCTCGTCTCGCCGCTGGTCGCGGCGGCTACGGCGGTTCGCGGCACACTGTCCAGCCCGAGCGACCTCGACAGCTGGGTCCCTGAGCCCGTCGAAGGGTCCGCGTCCGAGAAGGTGGGAGTCTGACCATGGAGAAGTTCACCACGCACACCGGTGTCGCCGCTCCGCTGAAGCGCTCGAACGTCGACACCGACCAGATCATCCCCGCCGTGTTCCTCAAGCGGGTCACCAAGACAGGCTTCGAGGACGCGCTGTTCCACGGCTGGCGTCAGGACCCGGACTTCGTGCTCAACCAGGCATCCTTCCAGGGCGCGTCCGTGCTCGTCGCCGGTCCCGACTTCGGCACCGGCTCCAGCCGTGAGCACGCCGTGTGGGCGCTGCGCGACTTCGGCTTCAAGGTCGTGCTCAGCCCGCGCTTCGCCGACATCTTCCGCGGCAACTCGGGCAAGCAGGGACTGCTGGCCGCCACCGTGGACGAGGTCGACATCGAGCGGATCTGGGCGCTGATCGACGAGCAGCCGGGCCGCGAGATCACCGTCGACCTGGTGGCGCGCACCGCGTCGGTCGTGGGCGGTTCGAGCGGTGAGCCCGTCTTCCAGACGACCATCGGGATCGACGATTACACTAGGTGGCGGCTCCTCGAAGGGCTCGACGACATCGGGCTCACGCTGCGCAACGAAGACAAGATCGCTCAGTTCGAGGCCCGCCGCGAGTCGTGGCGGCCACGTACGCTTCCCGTCCGCTAGGGCGGCGGGCCGGGTGGGCCGGGGGTCACAAGCCCCGGGCGGCATCAGCCGCCAGAACACGATGACCTCGCGGCGACCGCCGCGCACGTCCCGATGAAGAAGAGGCCCGAATGACGACACCCCTGCGCGACGCAGCTCCCGATGAGGCCCTGGCTCCGGCCGGCTCCGTGCTCGCGATCCGCGGAGGACGGCCCCTGCGCGGCACGGTCGACGTCAAGGGCGCGAAGAACCTCGCCACCAAGGCGATGGTCGCTTCGCTCCTCGGCGAGACGACGAGCATCCTCCGAGACGTGCCGGCCATCAGCGACGTGGCTGTCGTCCGCTCCCTGCTCGAGGTTCACGGCGTGACGGTGACCGAGGGTGACGAGCGCGGGTCGCTCGTGCTCGACCCCAGCGCGGTCGAGTCCGCGCACTACGAGGAGATCGACGCGCACGCGGGTTCCTCCCGCATCCCGATCCTGTTCTGCGGACCTCTGCTGCACCGGCTCGGCCAGGCCTTCATCCCCGACCTGGGCGGATGCCGCATCGGCGACCGTCCGATCGACTTCCACCTCGATGCCCTGCGCAAGTTCGGCGCCATCGTCGAGAAGCAGCCCAGCGGCATCCGCCTCTCCGCGCCTAACGGCCTCAAGGGCGCGAACATCCACCTCCCGTACCCGAGCGTGGGAGCCACCGAGCAGGTGCTGCTCACGGCCGTGCGCGCCAAGGGCACCACGGAGCTGCGCAACGCCGCGATCGAGCCCGAGATCATGGATCTCATCGCCGTGCTGCAGAAGATGGGTGCGATCATCTCGTATGAGCCCAACCGGGTGATCCTCATCGAGGGCGTCGAGCAGCTGCGCGGCTACGACCACCGCTGCATCTTCGATCGCAACGAGGCAGCGTCCTGGGCGTGCGCAGCCCTGGCCACCGACGGTGAGATCTTCGTCGCAGGCGCTCGTCAGCAGGAGATGCTGACGTTCCTCAACGTGTTCCGCAAGGCCGGTGGCTGGTTCGACGTCAAGGAGGACGGCATCCTCTTCCGCCGCGACGGCGAGCTCAAGCCCGTCGTCGTCGAGACCGACGTGCATCCCGGCTTCATGACCGACTGGCAGCAGCCGCTGATCGTCGCGCTCACCCAGGCCGAGGGCCGCTCGATCGTGCACGAGACCGTGTACGAGAACCGTTTCGGGTTCACCCAGGCGCTGGTGAAGATGGGCGCCGACATCGTCGTGCACCCGCACGGACTCCAGGACGGCCCGCGCCGCGTGCCGCGTCGGGAGCTGGAGCAGGCCGCGGTCATCACCGGACGCACCCCGCTGCGCGCGGCGGACATCGTCGTGCCGGACCTGCGCGGCGGCTACAGCCATGTCATCGCCGCGCTCACGGCGGAGGGCGAGTCGAAGGTGTCGGGTGTGGACATCCTCAGCCGCGGCTACGAGAACTTCCTCGACAAGCTGCAGGCGCTCGGCGCGGACTTCGACGTCATCCGGTGAGCTGATGGAACACTCGGAACGGAGCCGGCCGAGCCTGTTCTGGCCTCTCGCCGTCCTCATCATCCCCTTCGTGTCATACCTGGCGAGGATCAGGATCACCGGCGGCGAGAAGCTGCCACGCGAAGGCGCGTACGTGCTCGCGCCCAACCACTACACGGAACTCGACCCGCTCATCGTCGCCGTCGCGGTCTGGCGGATGAAGCGACTGCCGCGCTTCATGGCCAAGGACAGCCTGTTCCGCGTGCCCGTGCTCGGATGGATCCTGCGCCGCACGGGTATGGTGCCGGTCGCTCGCACGTCGTCGGCATCCACGGCCAAGCAGACGATGGGGCAGTCGCGCGAGCTCGTCGAGAACGGGCGCGGCGTGATCGTCTACCCCGAGGGCACGCTCACCCGCGACCCTGCGCTGTGGCCGATGCGCGGCAAGACCGGTGCGGTGCGCCTGGCGCTGACCGGCGACATCCCGCTCATCCCGATGGCGCAGTGGGGCACCCAGCACATCATGGGCCGCTACCAGAAGAAGATCAGTCTCTGGCCGCCGCGCAAGCCCGTGCAGGTTGTGGTCGGCGACCCGGTCGACCTGTCCGACCTGCGCGGCCGCGCCGGCGACCAGGCTGCGCTGACCGAGGCGACCCGTCGGCTGATGGACGCCATCACAGCACTCCTGGAGCAGATCCGCGACGAGAAGGCGCCCTCCGAACGCTGGAATCCGTCCGACCATGGACAGAGGGAGACAGGCCGCCTTGATTCATAAGCGGACGCCGGCCCCGCAGGGACCGCGTGTGGCGGTGATCGGAGCGGGCAGCTGGGGGACCACGTTCGGCAAGATCCTCGCCGACGGCGGGGCTCAGGTGACGATGTGGGCCAGACGGCCCGAGCTCGCGCACGAGATCGACGAGGCCAAGCGCAACTCGAAGTACCTGCCCGGCATCAACCTGCCGCGCACCATGCGGGCGACGCACGAACTCGCCCGCGCCCTCGACGGGGTGGAGCAGGTCTACCTCTCGGTGCCCAGCCAGTCGCTGCGGGAGAACCTGAAGGCGCTGCGCCCGCTGCTCGATGGCGCGCAGGGGCCGGTCATCAGCCTGATGAAGGGCGTCGAGCGCTCCACCGGACTGCGGATGAGCCAGGTGATCGAGCAGGAGCTGCGCTGCGACCCGACGCGCATCGCCGTGGCATCCGGTCCGAACCTCGCGCTGGAGATCGCGCGGGAGCAGCCCACGGCCGCGGTGATCTCCTCTCGCAGCCAGGAGACGGCGGATGCCGTGGCGCGCACCGCCCGCAACACCTACTTCCGCTCCTTCGTCAACACCGACGTGATCGGCACCGAGTTCGGCGGCGTGCTGAAGAACCTCATCGCCGTCGCAATCGGCATCGTCGACGGTGTCGGCTACGGCGAGAACACGAAGGCGTCGATCATCACGCGCGGACTGGTCGAGATGACCGACTTCGCTGTGGCGAACGGTGCACGACCCGAGACGCTGCAGGGTCTGGCCGGCCTCGGCGACCTCATCGCCACCTGCCAGTCGCCGCTCAGCCGCAATAACACCGCCGGCCGGCTGCTCGGACAGGGGTACAGCTTCCACGACGTCGTGAAGCAGATGGAGCAGACCGCCGAGGGACTGGCATCCGTCGCGCCGGTGCTGCAACTGGCCCGCGAGGCCGAGGTCTACATGCCCATCGTGGAGCAGGTGAAGATGGTGCTCGACGGGAAAATGGACCCGCGGGACATCGCCCCGCACCTCACCACCGACGACGACACTCCCCAGGAGGAGAGGACCAATCATGGACAGGCAGACGGTGGTGGTGCTCTTCGGCGGGCGTTCCAGCGAGCACTCGATCAGTTCCGCCACGGCGGGCGGCGTGCTGGGAGCGATTGACCGCGACCGCTACCGGGTGATTCCGGTGGGGATCACCCGAGAGGGCGCCTTCGTGCTCGAGGAGGACCGGCCCGAGAAGTTTCCGCTGGATGCCGAACATCTCCCCGAGGTCGTCGACAACGGCACCCGCGTGCTGTGGCCCGAACCCGGTGGTGACCGCACGCTGCGTGTGATCCGTCCCGATGGTGCGACCGAACAGTTCGGCGAGGTCGATGTGGTGCTGCCGATCCTGCACGGCACCCACGGCGAGGACGGCACCATTCAGGGTTTCTTCGACACGCTCGAGGTGCCCTACGCCGGCGGTGGCGTGCTGGATTCGGCGCTCTGCATGGACAAGCACTTCATGAAGGTGGCGCTGGAGGCCTCCGGCATCGCCGTCGCGCCATGGGTGACGGTCCGCCGTCGCGCCTGGGAGACGGATCCCGAGTCGCTGCGCGCCGCGATCGGTGAGCTGGGACTGCCCGTCTTCGTGAAACCGGCCCGCGCCGGCTCGAGCGTCGGCGTCTCGAAGGTGTCCGACCCGGCTGAGCTGGACGTCGCCCTGGCCGTCGCGTTCGCGGAAGACGAGAAGGTGCTCGTCGAGACGGCGATCACAGGCCGTGAGATCGAGGTGGCCGTTCTCGAGGGCGCCCGGGGTGTGCGCGCCTCGCTGCCCGGCGAGATCGTGCTGACCTCCCGCGGGTTCTACGACTTCGAGGGCAAGTACCTGGGCGGAGACGGAGTGGACGTGGTCTGCCCCGCCGAGCTCTCCGTCGACGCGATCGCCGCCGTGCAGGACATCGGCATCCGCGCCTTCGAGGCCGTCGACGGGCGCGGTCTCGCGCGTGTGGACGTCTTCCTGACTCCGACTGGCGAGATCATCGTGAACGAGCTGAACACCATGCCCGGGTTCACTCCGATCTCGATGTTCCCGAAGTGCTGGATCGCGTCCGGCCTCAGCTACGGCGAGCTGATCACCGAGCTCATCGAGGCGGGCCTGCGCCGCTGACCCCTCCTGGGTCCCTGAGCTCGTCGAAGGGCCCCGGTGCACGCTGCCGGCGTTACTGGGCGAGCTCGTCCGGGGCGGTGCACTCGCCCTCGGCGGGGATCATGCGAATCGCCGAGACGAGCGCGCTGCTGGAGAGCACCTCGTTCGAGCTGACCCGCGCGGTGTCCACGAACACCTGCACCGCCGGGTCGCGTCCATACGATGTCATCCGCAGCATCGGCGACTCGGACTCGTCCACGAGCCAGTCGATGCCCTCCAGGGTGACGCACTGAAGTTCGCTGGTCGGGCCGGGCACCGTGACGCCGCACGAGATGATGATGCTCGTCGGGTCGCCGTACGCGCCGGTCGCCTGCGCGTCGGTCCAGCGCCTGTCCTGCTCGGCGATCGATCCCGGAAGGCGCACCGTCACCTCCGCGCACGCGGGGTTGTTCGCGTCCTTGGCGGGCTCGAGATGCACGGTTCCCGCGCAGCCGGTGAGGGCCAGCAGCGTCAGCGCACCGAGCAGGGCGGCGAGACGGCGGGGCATGGTTCCAGGCTACCGTTGTCGCCATGGCATCCGATCCCGACGACGACCCGCGCATCGGCGACATCTCCGAGGGCGCGGTACTGCGCGCGATCCTCTCCCGCACGGCGCCGGCCTCGCACGCCCTTCTCGGGCCCGGCGATGACGGCGCCGTGGTCGCCGCACCGTCAGGCTCCGTGGTGGCCACGGCCGACACGCTCGTGCACGGCCCCGACTTCCGTCTCGCATGGTCGAGCGGGCATGACCTGGGCTGGAAGGCCGCGGCCGTGAACCTCGCCGACGTCGCCGCTATGGGTGCGCAACCGACAGCCCTCATCGTGTCGCTCGCGGTGCCGCGTGACACCCGGCTCTCGTTCGTGTCGGCGATGGCCGACGGCTTCCGCGACGCATGTGCGGCACTCGCCCCTGGCTGCTCCGTGGTGGGCGGCGATCTCACCGTCTCTGACCTGCTGATGATCGCGGTCACTGCCCTGGGCGATCTCGGCGGGCGTGCCCCGGTCACCCGGGCGGGGGCGCGGTGCGGCGACATCGTGGCTGTCGCCGGTGAGCTGGGAGCCGCCGCGGCCGGTCTGGGGGTGCTGTTCGGTCGGTTCCGGCAGGGCGAGACACCCGTCGCCGCCGATCGAGCGGTGCTCAACGCCGCCGAGATCCACGCGCTGGACATGCAGCTGCGTCCCATGCCCCCGATCGGTCTGGGCCCCGCGGCCGCCGTGGCGGGGGCGACGGCGATGATGGACATCTCTGACGGTCTGGCGCTGGACGCCTCCCGCCTCGCCGACGCGTCGGACGTGACCGTCGACCTGGAGGGCGAGGCGCTCGATGCTGTCGCGTTCGGCGGAGACCGGGGTCGCGCGCTCGGCGGGGGAGAGGACCACGGACTTCTGGCAGCGTTCCCGGCGGGCGCTCTCCCACCGGGGTTCCACCGGATCGGCACGGTGCGCGAGCGCGGCGCGGACAGCGTGCTCGTAGACGGCGCGCCGGTCACGCACGCCGGATGGGATCCGTATCGGGACTGGGACGGCGTCGCGTCCTGATCATCGCAGGCGCAGTCAGCGCGCGGGTTCGGCCCACCACACCGCGGTGTCACCGTACGTCTTCTGCCGAAGCAGTTCCAGCGCGGCCGCGTCCAGATCCGGAGGAGTGGCGCGCCGGCCCCTCTCGATGACCACCACAGCGTCGGGTGAGAGCAGTGCGGACACCGCGACGAGATCGGCCGTCATCGCCGCGTCCGAGAGGTCGTACGGCGGGTCTGAGAACACCAGGTCGTACGGCCCCGCGGCTCGGGCCAGGAACGCCTGCACGCTGCTCTGATGGGTTCGCGCCGGAATCACTTGCCCCGCGTCGGCGGGGCGACCGAACGCCTTCGACACGGCGGCGATGTTGCGTTGCACGACCTGCGCGGCGGGGCGGGAGCGCTCAACGAGATCGACCGACCGCGCGCCGCGGCTCCACGCTTCCAGCCCCAGTGCCCCGCTGCCGGCGTAGAGGTCGAGCACGCGGGCGTCGGCGATGGCGTCCATCGATTCCAGCGCTCCGAACAGCGACTCGCGCACGCGATCGCTCGTGGGGCGGGTGCCTGCACCGGGAACGTCGAGTCGGGTCCCTCTGGCGGCGCCGGCGATGATCCTCGTCACGCGTTCACGATACGACACGACGGTACGAGGCGTCGGAGGGCGTCCATAGACTCGGATCATGCCCTTCGAGCTCGACACCCCTCTGAGCGAGGCGCTCGGCACGACGCCCGCGCGCACCCTGGAGCGAGCGTTCGGGATGAAGTCGGTCGGTGAGCTGCTGGGGCACTACCCGCGGCGGTACGCCGACCCGGGGGAGCTCACCCCGATCCGGGATCTGCCGGTCGGTGAGACGGTGACCATCGTCGCCGAGGTGCTCTCGTCGACCGTGCGGCGGATGCGCAACCGAAACGGCGCGATGCTCGAGGTCGTCATCGGCGACGGCGTCGGCCGCATGTCGCTGACGTTCTTCGCCAAGAACACGAACCAGGCCGAGTGGCGGCAGAAGGAGCTCGCCGTCGGCCGACGCGGTGTGTTCTCGGGCAAGGTCGGCATGTTCAAGGAGACCATCCAGTTCGCGCACCCGCAGTACGAGCTCTTCGACGACGAGGATGCCGCGCGGCGCAGGGCGGACGCCAGGGCGAACGTGCCCATCCCGATCTACCCAGCCACCTCCGCCGTACAGAGCTGGCAGATCGCGAAGCTCACCTCTCGCGTACTCGACGGTCTCGGTGAGGTCCCCGATCCGCTGCCCGACGCGCTGCGCGTCTCAGAGGGGCTGCTCACCGCACGTGACGCTCTCAACGGCATCCACCGCCCACAGCACCGCAACGAGATCGACCCGGCCGTGCGGACCCTGCGCGCGCACGAGGCGCTCACCCTGCAGGCGGCGCTGCTGCAGCAGCGCGAGCAGGTGCGCGCTCTTACCGCGACCCCGCGCCCCGCCGGGGATGGCGGGCTGCTCGCACGGTTCGACGCGGCGCTGCCGTTCACGCTGACGCCCGATCAGCAGGAGGTGGGGCGCGAGATCTCGGCCGATCTCGCAGGCGACCGCCCGATGAACCGTCTCGTGCAGGGTGAGGTCGGCTCGGGCAAGACCCTCGTGGCGCTGCGGGCCATGCTGCAGGTGGCGGAGAGCGGCGGCCAGGCCGCTCTCATCGCGCCCACCGAGGTGCTCGCCGGTCAGCACCTGCGTTCGATCGCCAGGATGCTGGGCCCCGATCTCGCGGCGCGGTTGATGCCGACTCTGCTGACCGGTCAGATGCCGGCCGCCGACCGCCGGAAGGCCGCTCTGCGGGTGGCGTCGGGTCAGGCGCTGATCGTGATCGGCACCCACGCCCTGCTCGCGGAGAAGACGACCTTCGCCGACCTCGCCCTGGTGGTCGTCGACGAGCAGCACCGGTTCGGCGTCGAGCAGCGCGAGGCGCTGCGCGCCAAGGGCACCAGCCCGCACGCGCTGGTTCTGACGGCCACACCGATCCCGCGCACGGTCGCGATGACGGTCTTCGGCGACCTCGACACGTCGGTCATCCGCTCCATGCCGGCCGGGCGCGCCGGCATCCAGACGCACGTCGTGCCGCTCGCCGATCGCCCGCAACTGTTCCTGCGGACGTGGCAGCGCGCGGCGGAAGAGATCGCGTCAGGTCGGCAGGTGTTCGCGGTATGCGCGGCCATCGACACCACCAAGGACTCCGTCGAGGCCGACGACGCTCCGCCGCCGGATGCCGAGGGGCGCGGACCCCGATGGGGCGTGGTCCAGCTCGACGAGGCGCTGGCGACCCACCCCGCCCTCTCACAGGTGCGCAGGGCGGTGCTGCACGGCAAGATGCCCGCCGAGCAGAAGGATGCCGTGATGCAGGCGTTCGCACGCGGTGAGCTCGACCTGCTCCTCGCCACCACGGTCATCGAGGTGGGGGTCGACGTTCCGAACGCGTCGACGATGATCATCCTCGACTCCGACCGGTTCGGTGTCTCTCAGCTGCACCAGCTGCGTGGGCGGGTCGGGCGTGGCGAGCACGCAGGGTTGTGCCTGCTGGTCACCGAGGCCGAGGACGGCACCCTCGCCCGCGAGCGAGTGGAAGCCGTCGCGGCGACGCTCGACGGCTTCGAGCTCGCCGAGGTCGACCTCGAGTTGCGCGGTGAGGGCGATGTTCTCGGCGCGCAGCAATCAGGTGTGAAGTCGTCGCTGCGGCTGCTGCGTGTGGTGAAGGATGCCGGATTGATCGCTCGCGCGAGAGAGATCGCGGCCGCGATCCTCGCGGAAGACCCGCGACTGGAGAAGCACGCCGGTCTCCGCGCGACGATCGAGCGCCGGGTGACCGACGCTGATCGCGCAGCCCTGGGCAAGAACTGACGCCCAGCCGGTCGCAAGGCGCGGTTGCCATAGGCTGTGAGCATGCGTCCCACCGATGCTCTGAGCGAACGGAGTGAGTCGAAGTGCGATGTGCTGAGCGAACGGAGTGAGTCGAAGTGCGATGTGCTGAGCGAACGGAGTGAGTCGAAGTGCGATGTGCTGAGCGAACGGAGTGAGTCGAAGTGAACAACCGGATCGCCGTGGTCCCTGGCTCGTTCGA
>JAPSIX010000010.1:21040-23713 GCA_031178475.1 Microbacterium sp.
CTGAGCGAACGGAGTGAGTCGAAGTGCGATGTGCTGAGCGAACGGAGTGAGTCGAAGTGCGATGTGCTGAGCGAACGGAGTGAGTCGAAGTGAACAACCGGATCGCCGTGGTCCCTGGCTCGTTCGACCCGCCCACACTCGGGCATCTCGACGTCATCCGGCGCGCAGCCCGGCTCTACGACGAGCTTCACGTGCTGGTCGTGCACAACCCCGGCAAGGAGGCGATGCTGCCGATCGCGCAGCGCCTCAGCCTGCTGGAGAAGTCGATCGCCGAGGCCGGCGTCGAGGGGCACATCATCGTCGGCTCGTGGAGCATGGGCCTGCTGGTCGACTACGCGCGCGACGTCGACGCCGGAGTGCTCGTGAAAGGCATCCGCTCGCAGGTCGACGTGGCGTACGAGTCGCCCATGGCGATCGTCAACCGGCATCTCGCCGACATCGAGACCGTGTTTCTGCTGCCCGACCCTGCACACGCGCTCGTGTCCAGCTCGCTGGTCAGGCAGGTCGCGGGGCTCGGCGGTGACGTGTCACCCTTCGTGCCGCCGGTGGTGGCGTCCTTCCTCGACACTGGCGCCCGGGGACTCTGAAGCGGGGACTGTCCGGCCGATTGCGGCCCTCCCGTCCAGTCATGGCGGGTAGCATGGCGGGGTGAAATCCCGAGTGAACGGCCCCTTCGTCCTCCCCGTGCGGGACATCGTCCGCAAACCAGGGGAGATGCGTGAGCACAGCATCCAGGTCACCCTCCCCGAGAAGTGGGGTGAGGGGATCGTCGTCGTCGAAGCCGGCGAGACCGTCGATCTCGCCATCCGTCTCGAGTCCGTGCATGAGGGGATCCTCGTGTCCGGAACAGCCGACTCCGACTACACCGGCGTGTGCGGTCGTTGCCTCACCGACATCACCGCGCCCGTCGAAGTCGAGTTCCAGGAGCTTTTCGCGTATCCTGGTGAGGAAGAAACTGACTTCGAGGTTCAAGACGACCACGTGGATCTTGAAACTCTCGTCAGGGACGCGATCGTGTTGTCGCTTCCATTTCAGCCGGTGTGTCAGCCGGACTGCCCGGGTCTCGACCCGAACACGGGCGAGAAGCTGACCGGAAGCGCCGGAGCAGAGAGCACCGCTCCCATCGATCCTCGGTGGAGCGCGCTCCGACAGATCACAGACCAGGACGGCGAGGCAGATGGCCGCGCCGCCGAGAAAGAAGAGAGCTAGTCATGGCTGGTAACCCCCCGAAGCGCAAGGTCTCCCGTTCGAACACGCGCTCGCGTCGCGCGCAGTGGAAGGCTGAGGCCCCCACTCTGGTGAAGACCGTCGAGAACGGCAAGGTCGTCTACAGCCGCCCCCACCAGGCCAAGGTCGTCACCGACTCGCAGGGCACCGAGCTGTTCCTCGAGTACAAGGGCCGCAAGGTCGCCGACGTCTGATCGGAAGATCAGTGGCGGAGGTCCCCGCGGAGGAGAGGCCTCTGACTGAGAAGCTCGGCGTTGACATCGACGAGCAGCTTCTCGGCCGAGCCCTGACGCATCGTTCGTATGCGTACGAGCATGGCGGCGTCCCGCACAACGAACGACTGGAGTTCCTCGGCGACTCTGTGCTCGGTCTGGCGGTGACGGTCATGCTGTTCACTACGTATCCCGACCTCGACGAGGGCGAGCTGGCGAAACGGCGCGCGAGCGTCGTGTCGACGGTCGCCCTCGCCGAGGTCGCTCGCGGTATCGGGCTGGGGCGCCATCTGCGCCTCGGACGCGGTGAGGAGCTCACCGGCGGACGCGACAAGGACTCGATCCTCGCCGACACCATGGAGGCCGTCTTCGGTGCCGCCTACCTGTCGGCGGGTCCGGATGCCGCGACCGAGCTGGTGCTGCGCCTGACCGAGCCGCTGCTCGCCGACCCCGAGCGCTACGGCGCCGCGATGGATCCGAAGACGAGCCTGCAGGAGCTCGCCGCACGGCGCGGCTCACCGCCGCCGCAGTACTCCGTGGAGTCGGCCGGCCCCGACCACGACCGCGTGTTCACCGCCACGGTCACCGTGGGCGAACTGACGTGCACGGGCACCGGCACGAGCAAGAAGACCGCCGAGATGGCGGCCGCTCTCACCGCGTGGCGCCAGCTCAGCGACCGTGCCTGAGCTCCCGGAGGTCGAGGTCGTCCGCTCCGGACTCGCGCCCGCTGTGGTGGGAGCACGGATCAGCGCTGTCGACGTCTTCGACGAGCGCGCCCTCACCCGGCATCCGCTCGGCGCAGCCGACTTCGTCGCCCGCCTCGAGGGGCGCCGTGTCTCTGCGGCGGCGCGTCGAGGCAAGTTCCTGTGGCTGCCGCTGGAGGGTGATGACGAGGCGATCGTCGCGCACCTCGGCATGAGCGGGCAGATGCTGCTGCGGGCGCCGGATGCCGTCGCCGAGCGGCACGAGCGCATCCGCCTGCACATCACCCATCCGGTCCACGGGCCGTTGGCTGTCGTCTTCGCCGATCAGCGCACCTTCGGCTCGCTCGCCGTCGACCGATTGCTGCCGACACCCAACGGTGCGCCTGGCGGTTTCGGCGGTGAGCTCGCCCGGGCGCCGTCGCAGGTCGCGCACATCGCCCGCGACCCGCTCGACCCGGCGTTCGACGTGCGCGGGTTCACGGATGCCGTCCGCCGCCGCTCCAGCGCGATCAAGCGGGTCCTGCTGGATC
>JAPSIX010000103.1 GCA_031178475.1 Microbacterium sp.
TCAGAGCGCCGCGGCGGCCGCCTCGTCCTCGGTGGTCGCGACGAGCTGACCGCAGGCACCGTCGATCTCCTTGCCGCGGGTGTCGCGCAGGGTGGTCGGGATGCCGGCGGCGTTGAGCCGGCGCACGAACTCGTCCTGCACGTCGCGCTCGGATGCCGTCCAGATCGATCCCGGCGTGGGGTTCAGCGGAATGGGATTGACGTGCACCCACCCGCGACCGCGGGCGTTGAGCTTGTCAGCGAGCAGATCCGCGCGCCAGGGGTGGTCGTTCATGTCCTTGATCAGGGCGTACTCGATCGACACGCGGCGGCCGGTCTTCACGAAGTACTCGCGCGCGGCATCCAGGGCCTCATCGACCTTCCAGCGCGAGTTCACCGGGATGAGCTCGTCGCGCAGTTCGTCGTCCGGTGCGTGCAGCGAGAGCGCGAACGTGACCGGGATGTCCTCGTCGGCCAGCTTGCGGATCGCCGGCACGAGCCCCACGGTCGACACGGTGATGCCGCGAGCGCTCATGCCGAGCCCCTCGGGCTGCGGGGCGACCATGGCGCGCACGGCATCCATCACGCGCTTGTAGTTGGCGAGCGGCTCCCCCATGCCCATGAACACGATGTTGCTCACGCGCTCCATCGAGTTGTCGTCGCTGCGCTTGCCACCCAGCTCGCCGTCCGCGATCGCGCGGTTCGCCCGGACGATCTGCTCGATGATCTCGGCCGTCGACATGTTGCGCGTGAGCCCGGCCTGACCGGTGGCGCAGAACGGGCAGTTCATGCCGCAGCCGGCTTGGCTCGACACGCACAGCGTGATGCGACCGGGATAGCGCATGAGCACCGACTCGACGAGGGCCCCGTCGTGCAGACGCCACAGGAACTTGATGGTGTCGCCGCGATCCGTCTCCAGGCGCCGCACCTCGGTCAGCAGCGGAGGCAGCATCCCGGCGACGAGCTCGTCGCGCTGCGCCGCCGGAAGATCCGTCATGTGCGCGGGGTCGGAGGTGTAGTGGGTGAAGTAGTGCGTGGCGAGCTGCTTGGCGCGGAATCCCGGAAGGCCGAGCTCCTTCACCTTCTCGATGCGCTCGGCCGGGGTCATGTCCGCCAGGTGCAGCGGCGGCTTGCCGCGCTTGGGGCTCGCGAACTGCAGCAGCGGCCGTCCCTCGGCATCCTTCTTCTGGGTCCAGCCCTCGGTCGCGGGGCGCACCTGCTGCACCCGGGGCGTGCGGGCAGGCGGAGTCAGATCGGATGCGGGCATGCATCAAGGGTACGCGCCGGCGGATGGGAAGCACCTGGGGCATGATCACGGCCCCACTGCCGCATCCCCGACCTAGACTGTGCAGATGGAGCTCCTGTGGCTTGCAGGGATCGTCGTGGGCATCATCGCCCTCGGGATCGTCCTCGCCGTCGCGCTCCGCGGGATGCGGCCTAAACTCCCAGAGGCCCAGACCTTCACGCCCGTCCCGGTGATGCGATCCACCACCACGAGCACGACGAACGTGACGCCGCCGGGTATCTCTCCGCAGGTCATCGCTGAGATCGACCGCCTGGTCGCGGCCGGTCACCGTCGCGCGGCGATCAAGGTACTGCGCAGGCACGGCAAGCTCGGGCTGAGGGAAGCGAAGGACAAGATCGCGCACTGGTCGATCAGCACCACGGCGCCCTCGGCACCGGCGGTGTCGCGCATCACCCCGCGGCAGCACTTGTAATTACAGGCTGCGCCCGAGAGAATGTCAGCGAACCCTCCCGAAGGAGCGCTATGCCCGACCGCCTCTCTCGCGCCCGTGCTGCCGGCGTGCTCGCCGTGCTGCGCGCACCGTCCGCGACGTCAGCCCTCGACACCGCCGAAGCCATCATCCGCGGCGGCGTGACGGGGATCGAGGTCACCTTCTCCACGCCCGACGCCCCCGCCGTGATCCGCGAGCTGATCGCCCGGCACGGCGATGCCGCGTGCATCGGCGCCGGCACGGTCACCACTCCCGAGCAGGCCACCGACGCCGCGGACGCCGGCGCGGAGTTCCTCGTCAGCCCGGGCACGCTCCCCGACCTGACCCGCACAATGGTCGAGACCGGAAAGGTGGTCATGACCGGCGCGCTGACGCCCAGCGAGGTGATGTCGGCGCTCGCCCTCGGCGTCGACGTCGTGAAGATCTTCCCTGCCTCTCTCGGCGGGCCCTCCTACCTCGGCGCCCTGCGCGGTCCGTTCCCGGATGCCCCACTCATGCCGACCGGTGGCGTGAACCCCGGAAACCTCGCCGAATGGTTCGCCGCCGGAGCGGTGGCCGTCGGCGCCGGCGGAGACCTGGCGAACTCGGCATCCATCGCCGCGTCCGACTGGGACGACATCGAGCAGCGCTCCCGACGTTTCGCGGCGGCACTGGCATCCGTCCGGCACTGAAGGCCGGCATCCGCTGACCTGACACCATGAGAACGCTTCTGGCGTTGATCGGCCTCACCCTCGCGCTCGCAGGCTGCGCCCCCGATCAGCCCCGCCCCACGCAGACCACGGAGGCCACCATGTCGGATGCCACACAGGACCTGCTCGCCGCTGCCGCTTCGGGTGACGCCGACGGCGTGCGCGCCGCCGTCGCTGCGGGTGCCGACATCGAGGCGCGAGGCCAGGGCGGCATGACGCCGCTCGTCGCTGCCACGAAGGCGAACCACGTGGAGGCCGCCCGGGTGCTCATCGAAGCCGGCGCGGACGTGAACGCCAAGGACGACATCCAGGACTCCGCCTACCTGTACGCCGGCGCACGGGGGCACGACGAGATCCTGCGGCTCACCCTCGAGCACGGCGCCGACCTCACCAGCACCAACCGCTTCGGCGGAACGGCGCTGATTCCGGCATCCGAACGGGGTCTGCTGCCCACCGTCGAGATCCTGCTCAAGGCCGGTGTCGATCCCGACCACATCAACAACCTCGGTTGGACGGCGCTGCACGAGGCCATCGTGCTGGGCGACGGCTCCGACCGCTACGTGCAGGTCGTACGTGCACTGATCGATGGGGGCGCCGACATCTCCATCCCCGATGGCGACGGTGTGCTGCCCCGCGATCTCGCCGCCGAGCGCGGGTACGACGCCATCGTCGCCGAGCTCGAGCGGTGATCGAACTCGCGCCGTGGGCGTGGGCGCTGCTCGGTCTCGGCGCGGTGATCACGGGCCTCGCCAAGACGGCGGTTCCGGGCGGCGCGACCGTGTCGGTGGTGATCTTCGCGTCCGTGCTGCCGGCGCGCACCTCAACGGCGGCGATGCTGCTGCTGTTCATCGTCGGCGACGTGTTCGCGCTCACCGCCTACCGGCGGCACGCGCACTGGCCGACACTGCTGCGCCTCGCTCCGGCGGTGATCGCCGGCCTGCTCGCCGGGTTCGCGTTTCTGGCGATCGGCGACGACCTGCTGGTGAGACGGATGATCGGCGCGATCCTGCTTGCGATGGTCGCGATCACGCTGTGGCGGCGTCATCGTTCGATGGCCCCCGCGACCGGCCACTTCGCCGCCGGCGCCTACGGCACTCTGGCGGGCTTCACCACGATGGTGGCCAACGCCGGCGGACCGGTGATGGCGATGTACTTCCTGGCCACGCGCACTCCGGTGCAGGTGTTCCTCGGCACGTCCGCCTGGTTCTTCGCGATCGTCAACCTGACCAAACTGCCCTTTCTCGCCGGGCTCGGGCTGCTCACGCCGCAGGTGCTGCTGACGGATCTGCTGCTCGCTCCGCTGGTCGTCGCCGGCGCGCTGGTCGGCATGCGCGTCACCAAGCGGATGCCGCAGCAGCTGTTCGACCGGATCGTGATCGTGCTGACGGTGCTCGGCGCCGCGTACCTGCTCTTCTGACGGCCCGGCCGTATTGAGTCAGTCCAGAAAGATGTCCGGGAACAGCTTCTCGTCGGGCGTCCCTGGCACGGCAGCGTACTTCGAGAAGTCGGTCACGCCCTCCCCCTCGAGCACGTCCTCGACGATAAGCGTCTGCCCGGTGTACGAACTGGCGGGCTTCGCGAGCACGGTGTAAGCGGCATCAGCGTAGATGTCGGCCGTACGGCTGGCCGCCATGATCCGATCCCCGCCGAGGACGTTCTGCACCGCGGCCGTCGCGATCGTGGTGCGCGGCCAGAGCGTGTTGGCCGCGATACCGGCATCCGCGAACTCCGCCGCGATGCCGAGGGTGACCATGGTCATGCCGAACTTCGCCAGCGAGTATCCGGTGTGCGCGCCGAGCCAGCGCGGCGTCACGTTCAGCGGCGGAGACAGCGACAGGATGTGCGGGTTCGGCGAATCCCTCAGCACGGGGATCGCCGCGCGGGAGAGCATGAAGGTGCCTCGGACGTTGACGTCCTGCATGAGGTCGTACTTCTTCGCCGGAAGGTCGAGCGAGCCAGACAGGTCGACCACACTGGCGTTGTTGACGACGATGTCGATGCCGCCGAACTCGCCCTGTGTCTTCAGGACGGCTTCGGTGATGTCGTCGTCGTTGCGGACGTCACCGACGATGGGCAGCGCCTGCCCGCCGGCGGTGCGGATGGCGTCGGCCGCGGTGTGGATCGTGCCCTCGAGCTTCGGATGCGGGGTGTCGGTCTTGGCGAGCATCGCGATGTTCGCGCCGTCGGCGGCGGCGCGCAGCGCGATGGCGAGGCCGATGCCGCGGCTGCCGCCGGACATGAGGATGGTCTTGCCTGCGAGGGACATACGTTCTTCTCCTTACTTCGGCGCCATGCGGATGGCGCCGTCGAGGCGGATGGTTTCGCCGTTCAGGTACCCGTTGGCGATGATGTGCTCGACGAGGGCGGCATACTCGTCGGGCCTTCCGAGGCGCGCCGGGTGCGGCACCTGCTGGCCGAGCGACGCCTGCGCCGCCTCGGGGAGACCGGCGAGCATAGGCGTCTCCATGATTCCCGGAGCGATGGTGCAGACTCGGATGCCGTAGCGCGCCAGTTCCCGGGCGATCGGCAGCGTCATCGCGTGCACGCCGCCCTTGGATGCTGAATACGCCGGCTGGCCGATCTGCCCGTCGAAGGCGGCGACGCTGGCGGTGTTCACGATCACGCCCCGGTCGTCCTCCTCAGTACTGGGTCCCTGAGCTTGTCCACGGGCATTCTGCGCCATGACCGCGGCGGCCTGCGAGATGACGTTGAACGTGCCGACGAGGTTGATGCGGATGATGCGCTCGAAGCCGGCGAGATCGGCCGGGTTGCCGTCGCGGTCGATCACCTTGGCGGGCGGGGCGATGCCGGCGCAGTTCACGACGATCCGCAGCGGCGCGGCCGATTGGGCCACTCGGACGGCCTCCCGGACCTCGTCGGCGCTGGTCACATCGGCGGCAGAGAAGGTGCCGCCGAGCTCTGCGGCGACGTCGGCTCCCGCCGATGTGGCGAGGTCGACGATGACGACGTGGGCGCCGGATGCCGACAGGCGGCGTGCCGTGGCAAGGCCGAGCCCGCTCGCGCCGCCGGTGACGAGCGCGCTGGTTCCCTGAATCTGCATTGTGTTCTCCTTCGAACGCCCCGCCGCGCGGACGAGACTCAGTCTCAGCTTACGTGACCCTCAGTGCCGCCAAGTGGTGGGGTGGGCAGTCGAGGTGGTTGCTGAGCAGATGGAACTGCGTCGAAAGCGAGCCTACGACAGCGCCCCGCTCGCTGAGCCTGACAACATGGAGCCGTGTCCATCCCCGTCTCAGAGATGCCCCCTCCCTCTCGTGTCCACCGACTGGCGGGGGCGACCGATCTCACCTGCGTATGGATGAACAACATGGGCGGACTGACGTACAGGGCTGGCGACCGGTACATCAAGTGGGGTCCGCACCACCTCGAGTCGACCATGCGCGACGAGGCGGAGCGGATGCAGTGGGCGAGCGCCTGGATCCGTGTGCCGCGTGTCCTCGCCCAGGGCGAGGACACCGAGGACGAGTGGCTCGTGACCGAGGCGATCGAGGCGGACAGCGCCGTGGCATCCCGCTGGGTGGCCGAGCCGGCGGCGGCGGTCCGGGCGGTCGGCGCTGGCCTGCGCGCGATGCACGACGCACTCCCGGTCGCCGACTGCCCGTGGGACTGGGGCGTCCCCGCCCGCCTGGCGAACGCCGAACGGCGGGGCATCGCCGTGCCCGCACGCCTGCGTGAGGCTCCGCCCATCGACCGGCTCGTCGTCTGCCACGGTGACGCGTGCTGCCCGAACACGCTGATCGACGAGGACGGACGCTGTGCGGGGCACGTCGATCTTGCCGCGCTCGGTACCGCCGACCGCTGGGCGGACATCGCCGTCGCCGCGATGAGCACCGAGTGGAACTACGGCCCCGGTTGGGAGGGCGCCCTGCTCGACGCCTACGGCGTCACGCCGGACGAGGAGCGCATGGCGTACTACCGGGATCTTTGGAACGCGACCTGAGCGGTCA
>JAPSIX010000317.1 GCA_031178475.1 Microbacterium sp.
CCCTGCGTGGGGTCCTCGGTGGTGATGCGGCACTGCAGCGCGGCGCCGCGCAGCTGGATGTCGTCCTGCTCCAGCCCCAGCTCGGTGAGGGTGGCGCCGGCGGCGATCTGCATCTGGGCGCGCACGAGGTCGACGTCGGTGACCTCTTCGGTCACGGTGTGCTCCACTTGGATGCGCGGGTTCATCTCGATGAAGACCGCCTCGCCGGCGCGGGGTCCCTCGGTCTCGAGCAGGAACTCCACCGTCCCGGCGTTCTGGTAGCCGATCGATTCCGCAAAGGCGACGGCGTGGCGGTGCAGTGCCTGGCGGATGCCGTCGTCGAGGTTCGGCGCCGGCGCGATCTCGATCACCTTCTGGTGACGGCGCTGCACCGAGCAGTCCCGCTCGAACAGGTGCACGGTGTGGCCCTGCCCGTCGGCGAGGATCTGCACTTCGACGTGCCGCGGCCGCAGCACAGCCTGCTCGAGGAACATCCTCGCGTCGCCGAACGCGGCGCCCGCCTCGCGCATCGCCTCCGCGAGGGCCGGTGCGAGCTCGCTGCGGCTCTCCACCCGCCGCATGCCTCGGCCGCCTCCGCCGGCGACGGCCTTCGCGAACAGCGGGAAACCGATCTCGTCGGACTGTGCGACGAGCGCGTCGACGTCATCGGACGCCTCGGTCGAGCGCAGCACGGGCACCCCTGCCGCGATCGCGTGGCGCTTGGCCTCGACCTTGTTGCCCGCCATCTCCAGCACGGCGGCGGGCGGGCCGATGAAGGTGATCCCCGCCGCTGCGGCCTTCTCGGCGAGTTCCGGGTTCTCAGAGAGGAATCCGTAGCCGGGGTAGATGGCATCCGCCCCGGCGTCTTTCGCCACCCGGATGATCTCGTCCACATCCAGGTAGGCCTGCACCGGGTGCCCTCGTTCGCCGATCTCGTAGGCCTCGTCGGCCTTCAGACGATGCAGTGATCCGCGGTCCTCGTACGGGAAGACGGCGACGGTGCGCGCCCCCACCTCGAAGGCCGCACGGAATGCGCGGATGGCGATCTCGCCGCGGTTGGCAACCAGGATCTTCTGGAACATGCACACCTCTGTCAGCTCGATGTGCGCGGAACCGCACACAAGGGCGGGGGGCTGAGTGTCTGTCCAGACTAGGGCACGGTAACGTGGTGACCGTGCACGTACTCAGCGTCAGCTCCCTCAAGGGAGGCGTAGGCAAGACGACCGTCACCCTCGGTCTCGCCTCCGCCGCCTTCGCCCGCGGCATCCGTACTCTGGTCGTCGACCTCGACCCGCAGTCCGACGTGTCCACCGGCATGGACATCCAGATCGCTGGGCGGCTGAACGTCGCCGACGTGCTCGCCAACCCGAAGGAGAAGGTGGTTCGTCAGGCGATCACCACCAGCGGTTGGGCCAAGGTGCATCCGGGCACGATCGACGTGCTGATCGGCAGCCCGTCCGCCATCAACTTCGACGGCCCGCACCCCAGCGTGCGCGACGTGTGGAAGCTCGAAGAGGCGCTGGCGACGGTCGAAAGCGAGTACGACCT
>JAPSIX010000318.1 GCA_031178475.1 Microbacterium sp.
TGACCGATGATGCGCACGATGTCGCGCCAGAAGAAGACGACCACTGCGGCCTCGGTGCCGATCTGCGTGATGGCGGTGAACGCCGCTCCCGGGTCCTCTCCCGACGGCAGGAACGTGCCGAGGATGCGCAGATGTGCGCTGGAGGAGATGGGAAGGAACTCGGTGAGTCCCTGGACGATGCCGAGGATGAGGGCTTCGAGCAGGTGCATACGTCGCTTTCTTGACTTTGCTTCGTCGGGTTCTGCCGGGCGGATGCCGCTCAGCAGGTGCGCAGGAGGTCGGCGAGCACGCGCTGGCCGAAGACAAGCGAGTCTACGGGGACTCGTTCATCGACCCCGTGGAACATCCCGGTGAAGTCGAGGTCGGCGGGCAGACGCAAGGGCGCGAAACCGTATCCGGTGATGCCGATCGAGGCCAGCGCCTTGTTGTCGGTGCCGGCGCCGAGCAGGTACGGGATGACGGGCACGCCAGGATCGTGCCGACCGAGAGCGGCGACCATGGCGTCGACGAGTGAGCCCTCGAACGGGGTCTCCATGCCGATGTCGCGTACCACGGTCTGGATCTCGATGTCGTCGCCGACGATGCGCTGCAGCTCATCGAGCACGTCTTCCTCGGTGCCGGGGATGACGCGGACGTCGATGAGCGCCTCGGCCGTCTCCGGGATGACGTTGTGCTTGTATCCTCCGCTGAGCACCGTCGGGTTGGTCGTGGTGCGGAACGTCGAGCGCAGGAACGCCTCGGCGGGGCCGGACGCCGCGGCGAGGGCGTCGGGATCGTCGATCGATCGGCCGCTCAGCGCGCTCAGCCCTTCCAGGAGGGCTCGGGTGGTCGGTGTGAGACGGATCGGCCACCGGGTGCGCCCGACGGCGGCCACAGCTTCGGCGAGACGCGTGATCGCGTTGTCCTCGTGGAACCGGCTGCCGTGCCCGGCACGACCCTTCGCGACGAGCCGCAACCACATCAGCGCCTTCTCCCCCACCTGCAGCAGGTAGGCGCGGTGGTCGTCGACGGTGATGGAGTAGCCGCCGACCTCGCTGATCGCCTCGGTGGCGCCGCGGAACCATTCCGGCCGGTCCTTCACCACGAGCGCAGAGCCCTCGACGCCGCCGTTCTCCTCATCGGCGAAGAAGGTGAGGATGAGGTCGCGCTCGGGCTGCTCGCCGGCACGCATGATGTCGCCCACCGCGGTGAGGATCATCGCGTCCATGTTCTTCATGTCCACGGCGCCGCGGCCCCACAGCATCCCGTCGCGAACGACTCCTGCGAACGGGTCGACGCTCCAGTCCTCGGCGAGGGCAGGGACGACGTCGAGGTGACCGTGCAGCACCAGTGCCGGCCGGCTGGGATCGCGGCCGGGGATGCGCGCCATCACGTTCGTGCGGCGAGGGATCGGCTCGTAGTACTCCGGCGTGAGACCGAGGGTCTCGAGGTGGGCGCCGACGTACTCGGCGGCCTCGCGCTCGCCGTTGGCCTTGCCGCCACCCCAGTTGGTGGTGTCGATGCGGATCAGGTCGCGCGCGATCTC